>JBFLWG010000038.1:0-9312 GCA_040757795.1 Hadarchaeota archaeon (SeqCode)
GGCCCCGTGGTGGTCTGCCAGCTCTATCTTCCGATGCATATGCTGTGGAACGGCGAGCGAGCCGAAGTCCGGGAGCTCTATGTCGGGGAGCTCCTCTTCCTCCTTCTCCGGCGCCTTCTTGCCGTTGCCTCCAACTGCGCAGTCGGACTTTATCCTCAGGATCGTCGAGGACGAAAGGACCGCCCGCCCGGGGACCCTCAGGTCCAGCTCCCTCGCCTTCTCTATTTTTCTGAGGTAGACTGCCGCGAGCTTCTCTATGTCCACGTCCCAGGGGTCGAGCTTGTGCCTCTGCACCAGGTCAAGAAGAACGTGGATGGGCTGGTCCGTCACAGCATTCATTCAACCACCGAAACCCGAAAGGTCAACCGAGTAAAGGCGGGAGACGCCGTTGTCCTTGACCACGCCGAACACCCGGCTTGCCAGGGATGGGATTGTGTTGTGATGGGTGATCACCACTATCTGGGACTCCCTGGAGAACTTGTGGAGAATTTTTGCGACGCGTTCCCTGTTGTTTGGGTCGAGGTTGTCGTCTATCTCGTCCATGATGTAGAATGTCGTGGGCCTGTACTTCTGGAGGGCCAGGATGAAGGCCAGCGCCGTCAGGGTCTTCTGGCCGCCCGATAGGCTGCACAGGCCCGGCGGGGAGCCCTTGAAGCTCACCTCCATGGTCAGGCCACCCTCGAACGGGGAGTCGGGGTTCTCCAGCTTTAGCTCTCCCGTGCCGCCGCCGGATAGCTCGGAAAATATCTGGTTGAACTGCCAGGAGATCTCGCCGAATGTCTTCATGAAGACCTCGCGCTTCTTCTTCTCCACCTCGGCCATGAAGTCCAGCAGCGACTGCTTCTCGGCCATGAGCTTGTCGTGCTGCCCCTTTCGCTCATTGAACCTGCCCTCGGTCTCCCTGAAAGACTTTGCGGCCGTCGGGTTGACCTGACCGAGCGACGACAACTTGCGTTCCAGATCACTGGATTTCCCTTCGAGCTCCTCCAGGCCCATCCTGAGGAACGGCGCCGGGTCGGCCACGACCTTCTCCAGCTCTGTTTTAACTCCTTCCAGCTGCAAACCCGCGGTCGCGAGGCTGGCGTTCCTTTCCCCGCGCCTGGCGGTCAAGTCCTGAATCCTGTCCCGGATCTCGTCTGCGCGCTGCCTGAGGTCGCGCGCGTCGGCGGAAAGCTTGTCCCTCCTCCCCCGCAGGGCCCGGATGGAGCCACGCAGCTTTCTTTCTTCCGGCTCTATTTCTTTAAGCTGCGCGTTGGCGTCTGTTATTTTATCCTCAAGGCCTTTCATCTCTGCTTCGCAGGTTTCCTTTGAGCCTGTGAGCTTCATGAGTTTGTTGTGAATTTCTCCAAGTCCCTTGTCGTCTCCCCGACCGGCATCGACACCGCATTCCGACAGGCCCTTTATCACCATCTCGAGGTCCTCCAGAAGGCGCCTTATCTGCTGGACGGCCGCCACCGCTTCTTCCTGGGTGTTGGCTGACACAAGCGAGTCGTGGAGCGTCAGGAATTTTTCGTGCAGCCTGCTGAACTCTGAAGAGAACGAGAACTGGCTGCTGGCCTCAACCTTCGCCTCGTCAAAACTTCGGCTGGTTTTTTCCATTTCTTTGACAAGAGCTGCGAGCCTATCGGCGGCCAGTTCCCGCAAGGCGGTGAAGGTGGAAAGCTGGGTCCTTATGGCATCCGCCCTCTTCAGCAGCCCCTCTTCCTCTATCTTTCGTATGCTGCTGTCCAGCTCCTGCAGCTCCTTCTCACATGCCTTCGCCTTTTGGCCTATGCGCTTGCGCTTCTTTTCAAGGGCTGTGATGCTCCTGCCCATCCTCGCCCATTCCGTCCTCAGCTTTGAGGCCTTCCGCGAGAAGCTGATGAACTTCTTCTTCAGGAGGGCGGCCCTGACCTGTTCAAGCTCGGCCGAGACCTGGTTGTGCTCCATGGCCGCCTGCATCTGCCCTCTCAGCCCGTCCATCTGTGTGGAAATCTCGCCCATACTGGCTTCTAGCTTGGAGATGTTTCCATCAACTCCCTGGAGCTGGCCAAGGGCATCCTGTTTTTTCTTCTCGTACTCCCCGACTCCCGCCAGCTCGTCCACGATCTCCCTGCGCTCGATTGGGCCCTTTTCGGCTATGCTGCCGACCGTCCCCTGAATCACGAAGTTGTGCTCACCAGGGCTGCTCACCACCGGCGCCAGCAAATCCACAACATCCTGGCGGCTGACAGCCTTCCCATTGATTTTGTAGCTGCACTTCCCGCTCCTGCTGATCCACCTTGAGATGCTGACAACAGGGGAGTTGACCCCGATCGCCCCGTCCTCGTTGTTGAAATGCAGGACCACCTCCCCGAAGGGGGCAGGCTTTGTCCCCAGCTTTTCGTCTCCCTTGAACAGGAAGTCGGAGAATTTCTCCACCCTCATGGTTGCGGCGCTCATGCCCCCCATGACGAAGTAGAGGGCGTCCATTATGTTTGATTTGCCGTGGCCGTTGGGCCCGACTATGGCCGTGAGCCCCTTGGACAGCGGAATCGATACCTTGGCGTTACCAAACGACTTGAAGCCCTTCAGCTCGACCCTGGTTATGTGTGGCAATTTCTGACCCTCGGGTAACCACCCCTCGAGCCAGCCTCAGATACCAGTCTCCGGCACTGTTTAAATCGTTTTTTGTGGAGGCCAAAATCGGTTTTTTTGATGTTCAATGCCTGCGGTGGTCTCGTTGCGAAGCACCGATAAATTCAGCGCGAAATTTGCCCCTTTACTTCTTGGGCCTGACGAAGGAGTAGATCACGGCCAGCGCCGCAACCACCAGGAATATGGCCGCTCCCGCCATCAGCACGATGTTCGTCGTCGTGGACGTCGGGGTCGTCGGCAGAGCCGCGGAGGGGGTGTATGTGACGGACAGCACCTTGCTGGTGGTGTTGCCCGCCTGGTCGGTTATGTCTATTGTGAAGTTGTTCACGCCGCCGAGCAGGCTGACCGCCAGGCTGAAGGTGCCACCTGAGACGTCCACCGCGACGCCGTTTATCTTGACCGTGGAGCCCGCGGGCACCGTTCCGGTTATGGTGTATGAGGAGCTTGTGGACGTGGCGGTCCAGCCGGTGGCCGTCTCGGTCGCTCCCAACGACGAGGACAGCGTGACTGTCGGGACCGACGCGTCATAGTAGATGAGGGCGGAGCTCTTGTTTGTGGTGCTGGTGTTGCCCACGGCGTCCACCAGCCAGACGTAGATGGTGTTGGTGCCCTCTACAGGGGCTGTAACGTTGATGAACGTCAAGTCTGTGCCTGAGGCGAGGGTGCCGTCGGTGGAGCTGGTCGGGGCCGTGTTGAACTTGTAGTACACGCCCGTCACTCCAGTGAGGTCCGAGGGGTTGGTCCAGCTGACCTTGAACAGGTTGGTCGATGACCAGCTGCTGGGGGTGACAGAAACACTGCTCGGGGCCGCCGGGGCCGTGGTGTCGACCGTTATCGTTCTGGTGGCGTTGGAAAAGTCGCTGTAGTGGTTCTCGTTCTCCTTCCAGACGCGGGCTTTCCAGTAGTACCTGCCGTCGGCGAGGGTGCCCATGGTGTGGAAGTTGTCGTTGTCGTTCTCGCGCACGGGCGAGGCGAAGCTGGAGTCGTCGTCTATCCAGATCTCGTAGTTAACGACTATGTACGTGTTGTCGAGCTGGATGTCCGGGGTGCTGTCGGCCGTCTTGAGATCATCCGCCGGGCTTGTGAGGCTTACCGGGATTGAGTGCTCGTACTGGAGAGTTATGTCGAGTAAGGTTGGGGTGTTGTCGAGGATGGACTTGAACATCCAAGTGTCGTTGTCGAGTACAGTTGCTCCTCCGGCTTGGCCCGAGAATAAAATCATGTTTTCAGTCTTTGGATCATACATCATCTTGTGCTCACTCCTAGCGTATATGGTTGCGTTCCCAGTATACGCAAGGTTTTCCCAGCGCCTATTAATTGTGTCGAACGCCCAAGTCTCATTATAGAAATTATCGGGATCTTGCCCTCCGAACAGAATAATATTTTCTGTAACGGCGTCGTAGACCATCGCATGCTTGGCCAAGGGTCTCAAATAATTATTCCTAGTAACCACCAAGTTCTCCCAGGTCCTAGTTGCCGGGTTGAACATCCAGGTCTCGTTCTCGTATGTTACACCATTGAGTCCACCAAATAGGACGATGTTTTCGGTCTTCGGGTCGTAGACCATCATAGCGTCAAGTCTTCTGCGGAGGTTATCAATTGTGGCGCCCTTCACTGTAACAGCTATGTTCTCCCAAACTCTGGTGGATGGGTTGAACATCCAGGTCTCGTTCTCGTATGCTCCACTGTAGCCGCCGAAGAGAATGATGTTCTCGGTCTTCGGGTCGTAGACCATTGTAGCGCCAGATCTTCCGCGGAGGTTTTCAATTGTGGCGCCATTCACTGTAACAGCTATGTTCTCCCAAACTCTGGTGGATGGGTTGAACATCCAGGTCTCGTTCTCGTATATTGTAGAATATCCACCAAACAGGACAATGTTCTCGGTCTTCGGGTCGTAGGCCATCGCAGCACCATATCTGGCGCGTGGGAAGTAGCCGCTAAACGAGGTAGGTTTTAAGTTCTCCCACGTTCGAGCTGAGGATTTAAACATCCAGATATTGTTATCCCTGGTCGCTGCGGCATTGAGGCCGCCATAGAGAACAATGTTCTCGGTCTTCGGGTCGTAGGCCATCGAGTAATACCTAAGGGGGGGCGGGGTGCTGTCTCCAAGAGCCATGTTCTCCCAAGTTTTTAACGGGATGGTCATGGAAATTCGGTACTGAAGTTTAGAATCCTTGGTGCCCAAAACTTTTTCTGTCGCATTATCAACATTTGGAAACGAGGCGCCGTTATTCGATACTGAAACTGTCACTCCCGCAGTAAACGGCACGATGGCGTTCCAGGTGGCGGTCACGTTCTCGATCCGATTCGCTGTGTTGTCTATTTCTGGCGAGATGAGCCAGTCGTCATTCGCAGTAACGGCCGGAAAATAGAGGGCCGAGCGGTATGTCCAGGTGTCTTTGTAGTAGGTCGCACCGTTGCCCCCGAACATGACAATCTTGTCTATGTTGCTGGCGTACGTCATTCCTGCGCCAGATCTGGCAAGAGGGCGATTGACTGTCACATCATTCCATGTTCTGGCAGAGGGGTTGAACATCCAAGTATCGTTCTGGTTGCCTGTCCCGTCTGTGAAACCTCCAAACATGACAATGTTCTCGGTAAAGGGGTCATAAACCATCGAGTGTGCATACCTTTGCTCGGGTCTAGTCGCCGGCGTGACGTTCTCCCAAGTGCGGGTCGATGGCTTGAACATCCAGGTGTCGAAGAGCGGTTCATTCGCGCTAACCCTCCCTCCGTACAGTACAACGTTTTCAGTGATAGGGTCATAAACCATGCCAACATTATACCTAGCCGACGGCTGCGTCGCTATATTCAAGTTATCCCATCTCCTCGTAATTGTGTTAAACATCCAAGTCTCTCGAATCCCTGTTGCTACTGTGGTGCCCCCGAACATGATAATGTTCTCAGTAATTGGGTCGTAGACCATCCCATAGTCGGATCTTAGGGATATTGGTGTTGACTGAGTCGTTATTAAGTTCTCCCATGTGCGAGCGGCGGGATTGAACATCAGGGTATCATTCTCCCTCGTTGATCCATTGTTGCCTCCAAAGAAGATGATATTGTCTGTCTTCGGGTCATAAACCAACGTGATGCCTCTCTTTGCAGCCGGGCGGACCGTGCTTAATATGCCGCTGTCTATGTTTTCCCACCTGCCCGTAAGCGGCTTATACAACCAAGTCGTGTTTTCGCTCGGTTCCGACCCCTTGTAACCTCCAAAGAGTACTATATTTTCTGTGGATGGGTGGTACGCCATAGATATACCAGATATGGCGCGTGGAGGCGTGTTGGTCACCGCACGCGCCCAAGCGCTGATGCGGAAGGTGGACAACCTGACCTGGTTCTGGCTCACCACAGTTCTTGTCTTCGTGCTGCCGGTGTTGAAGTTATCTGTTGTAGTGTGGGTCACAGAACTAGTCGGTGCAGAAACAATCGGGGCAGCAGCAATGAGCAGCGCCACCAAAAGCGCGACGCTGAGCCCCTGTTTGACATGACTAGTCCTGTCCGAACTTCCAATCCTCACTTTATCATTCTCCCGTTAAGCAAAATAAAGTGCCTTCCAGTCTTTTAAAGCGTTTTGGTGGCCATTTGGGTGCCCGACTACCTGTCAAACGTTGGGCCGAACACCGCCAACAATGACTGCTCCTCATAACGATTCCCGGAGCGACTCTATTTTGAGGCCCAAGCTTTTGATAAACGTCTCCCAGTTCGGGCGCTGGTCGACAGGAATGTAGTGGTTGGTGGAGTCTCGGATGTACCTCCAGTTTCCGTGCGCCGTTTCAAGTTTTTCCGCAACCTTTTTCATGAACTCATCCACACCGAGTCGCAGTTTTAGAAATTTCAGCATTTTCCGGATGGCCGTCTTCAACACTTTTTCGTCAAACTCCAGTTCTAACATGTGAAAAACATCGTACATGTCCTTCCCCTCAACCCTGTCGTGGATAGCGGTCAACTTTCTGGCCAGCATGTCCTCCAACGAGTAAACCTTGACCACCGATGGGGGCGATGGCAGAAATGTAGAACTAACTGCTACTTCCCCCGGCCGTCTGGCAGCAACCAAGCGGGTGAAGCTCAGATAAAACTCCACCCTTATCCTGTCCCGCTCCCCAAACTCGTTTGGGAAGTAGCAGTCAAACCTAGCAGTGCGGTGCATGACTTTCGGCTCAGAGACCTCGAACCCGCTCACGCGCCCCATTACTGTTTTCGCCTTTTTGATCCGCTCTGCCACCGAAAGCTTTGAAATTAAATCCACGTCGATGTCTTCCGAGAACCGCGCCACCTTCTGGATGTAAACTCGGTTCAGGACAGTCCCGCCCTTTAACACCACAAACTCATCCTTGAGTGCCGTCGCTAGCTGTCCAATCATCAGCGAAAGCTTTTCGTCTTTTGAGATGAACTTCCTCCCCAAGCCGGTTTTTGCCGCCACCAAGCTTATCATGTCAACGTCCGCCATAATACCACTCCAAAATCGCCTTCTCGCCTAAATTGTCCATCACCTGCCAGGTGGGGATCCACTTTCCAGCGCTTTTTTCTGAAGGCACCAAACGCGTTCGAGTCTTCACCCGGCGTGAAAAATAATCAAGGACAAAATCTGGAACTTCCTTTCCAATCCCGTGCAGCAGACCCACCACATATGCGGTTCGCTGGCAGAGGGAATCCGAAGCAAAGCGCCTGAAGTACAGTAGAAACTCTCGCCAATCAAACTTCGCCTCAAACATGGCCTTGGAAAGTGTGGAGTACCCGCCGGCATGGGATGGCTTGTAAAAACAATCAAAGAAAGTCTTCGCCAAGCTAGAAACCCAAAGGCGCTCAAACCACGCCTCGCCAGTTGCGCGTTCTCCCATAGCCACAGCTTTGAATATCAGCTGGCCAATCTTCAGCTCCTTTGAGGTACGCGGGGTGGCGATGAAAACCGTGGTGGGTTCGTATTCAAGAAGCCCATACAACTTAAGTGCGGAAGAGAAAGCCAAGTAACCTGGAAACACGTCAAGTGCTATGCGAAATGGGTTGTCCAGCTCTGGGGCATCGGACGGTCGTTCTTGATGGAGATACAGGCCTTTCTTAAGTCGATGAAAGTATCCTTTCCGCAAGAGTGCAGAAGAAGCGCGATTTACTGCTTGTCTTGACAGCGTGGGGCAAAGCTCGTAAAGCTGCTCATTTGTGATTGTCATTCTTCCCGTGTTGCGCGCCGCGTTCATCACAACCTGCTCCTGTGGAGACGTGTAGATATTTTTACTCACATATTACTCTATACTGTAATTAAGTTTATAAATTTATCTAAAGGTTTGATTCACTTTTTTATTTTGTCGGTATAAAGGTTTTTCACCAAATAGTGAAAACGTGAATTTCAGGCATGGTTTAACACGCGCGCGTGAGGATAGAGCGGTGTTTTGCAAATGAAGTACCCACAGCAACTGACTTCAACCTAATTCTAAAACACAACTTTTAAAACGTCCCCCTCGATATGCTGAAGGGCGCATGTCAAAGAATCTTTACTTCTTCGACGAGGGAGACGGCAAGAACAAGAGGCTGCTGGGCGGGAAGGGCGCCGGCCTCTGCACCATGACCCAGCTCGGGCTTCCGGTCCCTCCTGGCTTTGTGATTACCACGGAGGTGTGCAAGCGCTACTACGAGCTCGGGGAGAAGATGCCGGATGGCCTGAATGAAGAAGTGAAGGCGGCCATGCAAAAGCTTGAGAAGCTGTCAGGCAAGCGCTTCGGCGACCCAAGCAACCCTCTCCTCATCTCGATTCGCTCGGGCTCCATGCTCTCGATGCCAGGGATGATGGACACCATCCTGAATCTGGGGCTGAACGAGGAAACCGTCAAGGGGATGGCAAAGCTCACGGGTGACGAGCGGTTCGCCCATGACGCATTCAGGAGGTTCATCCAGATGTTCGGGAAGGTCGTGCTCGGGGTGGACGCGAAGAAATTCGAGGATGCGCTGGAAAGGAAGAAGCATGATGTAGGGGCGAAGGCTGACACTGACCTCACGGCTGACGACCTCAAGAAAATTGTTGGGGAATTCAAGTCGATAGTCCGGGGAGACACTGGCTCGGACTTCCCATCCGATCCATGGAAGCAGCTGGAGTTGGCCATCGGCGCCGTCTTCATGTCGTGGAACAACAAGCGGGCCAACGAGTACAGGAACTATTACAAAATACCTCACGACCTCGGCACGGCCGTCAACGTGATGACGATGGTGTTCGGCAACATGGGGGGGGGAGCGGGGACGGGAGTAGCATTCACGAGGAATCCATCTACAGGTGTGCACGAGCTCTACGGCGAGTTCCTGTTCAACGCCCAAGGCGAGGATGTCGTCGCCGGCATAAGGACGCCGCTCAAGATAGCCGAGCTCGAGAAGAAACACCCGCAGCTGCACGCCCAGCTCCTCGACATCGCCAGGAAACTGGAGCAGCACTACAGGGAGATGCAGGATGTCGAGTTCACGGTCGAGCGGGGCAAGCTCTACATGCTTCAGACGCGGGCTGGCAAGCGAACGGCGCAGGCGGCCGTCAAGATTGCCGTGGAGATGGCCGATGAAGGTTTGATAACGAAGGGGGACGCCATCACCAGGATAGAACCTGAACAAGTCGAACGCTTGCTTCACAAACAAGTGGACCCAAGCGCCAAGGTGAAGGTGGTGGCAAAGGGGTTGAACGCGAGTCCCGGCGCCGCGGTCGGCAAAGTCGTTTTTGAC
>JBFLWG010000039.1:0-9030 GCA_040757795.1 Hadarchaeota archaeon (SeqCode)
ACCCTACATACCGCTTCATGATTTACCACCTCCACATCTGTATTTGTGGAGCAGAGCCTAATTTGGTGCCGAAAACTCAACATTTACTTCTTTAAATACAACCCCCACCCAAAGGTTCGGCGGGATTAAGTGGAAGAAGAACTCATGCAGAAAAAATTGGATGAATTCTCGGACAAATTTGATACATTACTTTCGATGACCTCTCCCCAAAAAGCAAATAATACCGATGGATATGTAATTATTAGCGACGAAAATGGAGAATGTACAAAAGGTGTAGATATGAAAACTGAGCATAGGCTCATACAAGGGGACTGCTTAGAAGTCTTGAAGAAGATCCCCCCCAATTCAATAGATTTGATATTTGCAGACCCACCATATGGCCTGGCAAAAAAGAAGGGGCTTGGCTGGAAATATAGCAAGCACATAACTTTAGAAGAAAAATGGGACTTGTTCACTAAAGACGAATTTTTTAGGTTCAACAATCGGTGGATTGAGGAATGTCTGAAGGTTTTGAAACATGGGGGCAGTTTTTGGATTTGCGGTTCGTTTCACAACATATATCAGCTTGGCTTTATTTTGCAAAATAAGGATGTCAAGATCAATAACAGTATTGTGTGGTTCAAACCCAACGCACAACCAAACATAACTTGTAGAATGTTTACAGAAAGTTGTGAACATTTGATTTGGGGCGTGAAAAACCATGCTAAAGCAAAATGGACTTTCAACTACGACGACACTAAAAACCTGATTGAAGACCCTTTGAATCCGAGAGGAAAGCAAACTAGAAATGTTTGGAGTATTCCTTTGACATCGAAAAAAGAAAAGTGGGCTGGGGAACATCCCACACAAAAGCCGATTGAACTACTGCGGAGAATCATTCTTGCTTGCTCGAAACCAGGCGAAACAGTTTTGGATCCTTTTGTCGGCTCAGGCACTACCAGTGTAGTTGCTAAAATGCTAAAAAGAAATTCAATAGGTATAGAAAAAGATGTGGGATATATTAACATAGCCAAAAAAAGACTCGCCGCCGCGTCTTAATGTGTACCTTCTCTAAATTTTTTTCTTGGCGGGTGCCTAGTAGAACTCCACAAAAGTTTATCTATTTCCTCGACACCCAACCTAATCATACGAATGTAACCCATAAGATATGCTCTTGGCGGTTGTACTTTACCAAAACCATAATTTATGTCCTGTTCCAACATAAACAGTTGAGCCAAACACAAATCAGTGAATGAGTTTTCTATCTCCCTGTTAAATTTAAGTTTATACAAATTTGCCTTGTATTTAGTAGTATCTGCACCGTTGTAAATATTTTCTATAGCATCAAACAAAATTTCTGCTTTTTTTGGGTTGTCTTCTTTTTTTAATTGCAGGTCAATCAGAATTCTCAAATGATTTGGTAAAAACTCTTTTTTGCCTGATTTTTTTAACCCAATTTGAAAATTATTTTTTGGATCGTATCTTTGGCTTTGTTTCAATTTGGCTGGCACTTTTAGCGGTTTGTTTACAAATATCTCTGTGTTTTCATCAATTTTGTAAATGGTTTTTCTCTCACCAAGTTTGACTTTCACAACCTGCTTTTTTAGTGATTCAAAATTCATGGTTTACACCATAAAAATCATTTCCGCTTCGCCGCGTCCAGCACCGCGTCGATGATCTGCCTGTACCCCGTGCACCTGCAGAGCAGCCCGCCGAGCGCCTCCTTCACCTCTTCCTCGGTCGGGTCGGGGTTCCTCCTCAGCAGCGCCTCCGTCGTCAGTATGAAAGCCGCCGTGCAGAACCCGCACTGGACCGCGCCGTGGTCAATGAACGCCTGCTGGATTCTGGAAAGCCTCCCGTCCTTCGCCAGCCCCTCGATGGTGGTCACCTCCCTCCCGTCGACCTCGGCCGCCAGCATAAGGCATGACTTCGTCGGCACCCCGTCCACCAGCACCGTGCACAGCCCGCAGTCCCCGCGCTCGCAAGCCGTCTTCGTCCCCGTCATGCCAAGGTCCTCCCGGATGAACTGGAGAAGCGTCCGCCTCGCCTCCACCTCCCGCTCGTAGACCTCGCCGTTGATTCTGACAGAAATCCTGTGCCTGCTCATGTGCCGACCCCCATCAGCTTTCTCAGCACCCTCTTCGTCAGCACGGTGGCGATGTGCGTCCGGTACTCGGCGGCGCACCTGACGTCGTTTATCGGGCAAATCCCGCCAGGAACATTCTTGGACGCCTTCTCTATCTTCTCCTCCAGCGGCCCGACTCCATCGAAAACGTCCCGGAGCTCCAGCAGGATCGGCGTCGGCCCGGCCGAGGAATAAGCAAGGCGAACGACCCCTGAGTCGCCCACGAGCGCGGCCACCCCCACCAGCGCCAGGTCCTCCCCCCACGTCCTCTTCCACTTCATGTATGCGCTCCTCGCGGTCCCCGGGTTCGCAATGTTGATGCACTTCACGAACTCGCCGGGGGCCAGAGCCGTCTTCTTCACCCCCTTGAAGAACTCCTCGATTGGGATGATCCTCGACCCCCTCGCGCTCATCACGACCACGTCAGCGCCGTGAACCAGCAGCGCGGGGGCTGAGTCTGCTGCCGGGGAGGCGTTGCAGATGTTCCCCGCGAGGGTGGCGCGGTTCCTGAGCGTCGGGTCGGCCAGCTCGCTCGCCGCGTCCCACAGAGCCCTGTACTTCTCCCTGATTATCTCGGAGGCAAGAAGCTCGTTGACGGTCACGGCGGCGCCTATCGTGATGCCGCTCCTCTCGTCCCATGAAAGCTCGTGCAGCTCCTCGATTTTCTTGACGTCCACGACCAGCCCGGGCCTGATTATCCTGTCCCTCATCAGCACGAGTAGGTCAGTTCCGCCCGCCATCAGCTTCGCGTCGCCGTGCTTGCTCAGGATTGACATGAGGTCGCCGATAGACCTCGGCTGCATGTAGTCAAACTCAGGCAAAGGCACTCTTCTCACCTTTTTTCCTGAGGGCCCGCCAGACCCTCTCCCTGTTCATTGGTATCTCAAAAAGGTCGACCCCGACGGCGTCATAGATTGCGCCCGCTATCGCCGGCTCGATGGAGATGCGCGGGTGCTCCCCTATCCCCCTGGCCCCGTGCGGCGCGTTCCTCTGCGGGTTCTCGATGGGTATGAAAATCATCTCGTCAGGGATGTCCTTCGTCCGGCATATCTTGTAATCAGTGAGGTTCTTGTTCAGGAGCGTCCCCTTCTCGTCGTAGATGAACTCCTCCATCAGGGCGCTGCCGACTCCCTGGACTATCCCGCCGTATGCCTGGCCGAGCACTATCTTCGGGTTGATGGATTTCCCGAGGTCGAACGCCGAGGCTATCTTCAAGACCCTGACGTCGCCAGTCTCAGGGTCCACCTCCACCTCCACCCCGTGCGCCCCGAAAGTCCACTTCAGTGCCGGCCGCCCGCGCCCCGTCTCCGGGTCGAGGTTCGTAAGTGTGTTCGCAGTGTAGTAGCCGTAACCGAGTATCGGGCCGCTCACCCCTCGCCCGTCTGGAAGGATGCCCGCGGTGGAAATCTTCGCCAGAGGGATGCTCTTGGCAGGCTTGCCCTTCACGAAGACCTTCTCGCCCGCGACCTCCAGCCTGCCCTTCGGGACCTTGAGAAGTATCGAAGCTGTTTCCTTCGCCCGCTCCTTCAGGTCCTTTGCCGCAGCAATTGTCGCGTTGCCCTCCATGAAGAGGCCGCGGCTCGCCACCGTCTGCCATGTGTACGGGCCGAAGTCAGTCTCCCTCTTCGTGACCACCTTCACCTTCTCTATCGGCATCTGGAGCTCGTCGGCCACCATCTGCGCCAGCGCGGTAGGCGTCCCCTGCCCCATCTCGGTGGAGCTGATTGACAAAGTGACGCTGCCGTCCTCGTTCAGCTTCAAAATGGCGGATGAAGAAGTGTATGACGGCATGGCGGGTGCCTTCCAGAGCGCCGCTATCCCCTTCCCGCGCAGCTTCCCACCGGGGCCCGCCTGTGGTTTTTCTCCCCATTTGATGGCCTTCGCGACCGCCTTGATGCACTGGTCCACCCGGCCTGCATCCTTTCGGAGCTTCTCGCCCGTGGCGGTGATCTTCCCCGGCACCGCCGCGTTCTTCAGGCGGAACTCCACGGGGTCCATCCCGATCCTCCTCGCCACCAGGTCCATCTGGCGCTCGATTGCGAACATGAACTCTGGGTGGCCGAAGCCGCGGTATGCCGTGCCGTAGGGGTGGTTTGTGTAGATCGTGATGCTGTCGCACTTGACGTTCGGGACTTCATAAGGCCCCGTGCAGGCGTAGCCGGCCGCCCTGGTGATGTTCACCCCGTAGTCGGCGTATGCCCCGGAGTCCCAGAGGTAGAGGAGCTCCTGCGCCGTTATCTTCCCGCTCTTCTTGACGCCCGTCCTCACCTTCGCGTAGAACCCCTGCCTCACGGCCGTGGTGAAGAACTGCTCCTCGCGCGTCATCACCAGCCTGACCGCCTTGCCGCCCGCCTTCTTTGAAAGCAAAAGCACGAGCGGCTCCCAGTGCAGCCCCGCCTTCCCGCCGAACCCGCCGCCGAGGTAAGGCACGACGACGTTTACCATGTGCATCGGGACCTCCAGCCCCACGCTGAGCAGGTGCCTGACCGCGAAGGGCGACTGGGCGCTCGTCCAGACGTTTATCTGCCCGTTGGGGAGCCACTGCCCTATGCAAGTGTGAGTCTCCATCTGGACGTTCTGGACCTGCGGCTGCCGGTACTCGTTCTCCACGACAAAGTCCGCCTCCTTGAAGCCGCGCTCGATGTCGCCCTTCCTGAGCTTGAAGTGGTTTGCCATGTTGGTGCCGGGCTTGGGGTAGATGAACGGGGCGTGCCTGTAGTTGCCGAGATTTTCATGAACGAGAATAGACGTGTCCTCCCTCGCCTTGTTGATGTCGAAGACTCCCGGAAGCGGTTCGTAGTCAACCTTTATCAACTCGACCGCCTTCTCGGCTATCTCCTCGGTGTCGGCCGCAACCGCAGCCACTGGCTCCCCGACATGCCGGACCTTGTCCACGGCCAGCACCGTCTTGTCGCTCATGTAGATGCCGAACCTCTGCTGCGCCTCCCCGCCGGTCAGGACGGCACGGACGCCTGAAAGCCTCTCGGCCTCGCTCGTGTCGATTTTCAGGATTTTCGCGTGGGCGTGCGGGCTCTTCAGCAGCCTTGTGTACAACATCCCGGGGAACCTGAGGTCACCCGTGTAGACAGCGGCGCCGGTGACCTTTTCAACCGCGTCGAGGCGGGGGACGTCCTTCCCGACGTAAGAATACTTCACCATTCGACCGGATTTTCGTCTGAGCGGGCTGTTAAAAAATTATCGCTGGAGTGTGCACTTTGCCGCATTTTTTTCCTTTATAAAGCCGGTTCACCCAAAGCTTCGAGGGCAGTAGGTCGGCCCCGTGGGGAAGCCTGGACATCCCGCGCTCCTGACGGAGGGCGAGTCCCGGGTTCAAATCCCGGCGGGGCCACGAGCAAGTCGAACGCGAAAGAACTTGGGCGCAAGTTCCGGGCTGTTGCGCGCTTGAGCCTATTGCTCTTGGCTAAAAAATAAAAAATGGGGAAGTCGAGTTCCCCGCGCTCCTGACATTACAAACTTTTAATTAGTTATTAATTAGCTTATCGGTTTGATTCCAGATTAACTGCCCAGCTGTCGCCAATTTTGTTTGAACTTGCAAACGTGAATAAGTTTCGGAAAGCAATTCCATAGTCTGTAAATATCCGGCCGAGGAACTTGCGTGTAGCGTCACCACTACAAAATTTCGATGAAAACAGGATTGTCACTTAGTTGCCGCACACGCCACTATCGCAAATGCTTTACTTTTCATCACCTGCACGATGTTTCAGTTCCAATTGACTTTAAGATCCACCGCCGACCGTCGGGACGATTATGAGCTCGTCGCCGTCCTCCAGCTTGGCGTCCTCCTTCACGGGGAGGCCGTTCAGGTTTATCACGGCCACTGAAGCCGGGTGGTACTTCAGCATCTCCAGAACATCGGCCACCCTCATCCCACTTTTGTACTCGATTTCCTGCCACTTCCTGGCCGCGGCGACTTTGACCCTGATCATTGGTTTCCAGATGAACTATGCGGTCGGGCAAAAAAGCTGCTGGTGAAAAATTATTGCCAACGGGTGTTGTGGAACATCACACTTTTTTCTCCCTTAAATACTCAGGTCACCCAAAGCTTCGACGGGAAACAAAAGAAAAAGAAAAAGCGCAGCGCAACGGCTGCACAGCACCCCTCATCAATGATACCTGTCCCGCGCATGGTAAAAAAGTTTCGGTGCCAGCGTGGTGTAATGGCAGCACAGCACCCCTCATCAACTCCTCCGCGGAGGGGGAGAGGTGCGGCCGGGGTTCGATTCCTCGCGCTGGCATTGGCCCGTGTTCCGCGGCGCACGGGCCATACCACGCCCTCTTATTGTTAACCATTTTTGGTTCACAAAAAACGTTTAACAACCATTTCACAATTACATTCGGTGAAATCTGTGGTTGCAGACCTGCTGGCGGCAGCCCTACTCGGAGCTGCCGCGGTTTTGTACACGATGGGCGGATTTGCCGGGGGCTCTTTCTTCCTTGCGATACTTCTCTTCTCGGGGACGCCGGTCAACCAGGCCGCGCTCTACGTCTTGATAATGAACCTGTTCTCGGCCGGAAGCTCTCTGCTCAGGTGGAAGGCGCACGCCTCGCGGGAGCTGCTGTGGTTCCTGGCTGGCTCCCTGCCGGCGGCGTTCCTCGGCGGCCTCGTCCAGCTCTCGAACAGTACCTTGAGGGCGACCATCGGCTTGCTGCTGGCCGTCGGAGGCGGGACCGTGATTTTTTCGACTGCAAAGATTCGGAAGATGCAGTTGAAAGTGCCTGTCAGGGTCGCCATAGGGGCCGCCATAGGGTTTGTGGCTGGCCTCACTGGGATAGGGGGCGGCATCTACCTTGCCCCGGTGCTAGTCTTTTTGGGCGTGGCAAAGCCGAAAACCATCGCGGCCACTACGACTGTTTTCATACTGCTGAACTCGGTCTCGGGTTTGTTGGCTAGAACAACCCAACTTGCGGCGCTGGCCCCGAGCCTGCTGCTGGTCGCGGCGATTCCGGCGGTGTTCGTCGCGGCGCAGGTCGGTAGCTACATCGGCTCGCGCAGGTTTTCGCAGGCGAACGTCAGGCGGACGATAGGCGCAATACTTGTAGTCATCGGGTCTTACCTCGGCCTCGGCGGTTGACCAGGAAAAACATCTGAAAATAATATTTTGCAAATTTCTGCCACGATAAATACACGAACGCATATAACTGCTAGGTGGCATGGGCGCGCTAAACTACATCGCCTACGTGGCCTTCGCGGCCATTTTCATCGGGATAGGCTTCACGCTGGTTTACCAGTACTCGCAGGGGGCAGCCGAGAGGGACTTCCTGGTCAGGGCGGAGGAGCTCTCAAACCAGATGAGGAACCTCTCGCTGCAGGACGCCGGCTCCTCGGTCAACTTTTCCATCACAGTCCCTTCGGGCTCGCAGCTCTCTTTTGAAAACACCATGGTGCTGGCGCATGTCGGCGGCAGGGTGGAGAACTTCGACGCCGGGGTGGCCGTGAGCGGGCCGGATTTTGACGCGGGAAGCTTCACGCTGAGGCTGTTGAGAACTCAGGAGGGGGTGTCTGTAAGTGCGGCATGATAAAGGCGGGTCTTCTTTCCCGCTGATCGTCGTCTTCGGGGTCTTCCTCGCTTTCATGGTCGCTTTCATCTTCATCTCAATCTACTCGCAGCAGGGAAATGCGAGGGTTGACGAGGCCGCGGGGGACCTTGCCGAGGAGCTGGCGAGGACGGCTTTTCTCGCAACGTCCAGCGGCCAACTCACCCCTTTTGACCTGCCAGGGAACCTGGCCGGCAGCTCGTACTCCGTGGGGATAGTGGACAACAGCGCCTTCGTCGTCAGCATCACGGCCGGCAGGAGGGCGGGGAGCAGCTACAGCTCCGTGGCGAACGTGACCCTGAGCCTGGATGGGACGCTCTCCGCCGGCAGCCGCATCTACTTCCTGAGGGTCGGGGAGCAGCTGATCGTCAGCGACAGGCAGGTGCAGGTGGTGGCGGAGAATGTCGTCGCGGCGCCCTCGGGCAGCCCGCCGCAGTTTTACTACTTCGCCAAGGGGAATCCAAAGGAGGCGGCCGGAATCATGGCGTCGTTCTTCCACCTGCTGGAGGTGGAGCCGGGGGCATCCTGGGATGTCACTGCCTACAGGTGGGACGGCGGCGCCCTCGTGACGCAGGCGGCCACGCCGGGAAAATCTTCGACGCTGCGGGCGAGTGGGGCCGAAAATACCACTGATGTGGGGTTTGTGGACAACTCCTGGGTCGTGTCTGCCGTCGAGAACGCCGAAAACATCGGGAGCTTCACTTCATGCCCATCCACGGAAAATGCCTACCTGGGCGGGTGGCTTTATTCCCAGGACGTGGTCATGGAGCACCTGAGGTCGAGGAGCTGGAAGAGGCTGCAGGACAACGCCATCGTCACCATCCCGGCGGCCGTGGACATCAGCGCCGCAGCCGTGACCACCAACGTCTCGACCTATCCTGCTTGGAAGGTCGCATTTGACGGCCAGACGATCTTTTACAGGGCGATCCCGTGGTGGGAGCAGGAGAACACTCCCGGGTTCCTGTTCCAGTCCTCGCCGTCGATTTACCCGGTGGTCTGAGGCGGGGGACGGCGCCGTGATTTTCGCGCGCGTTTGCGAGCCAATTTTTCCCTTTTTAAGAAACCTCCGCGCAAAGCTACGGCGGGAAAAATGGGAAAAGCTAGGGCGGCGAACGTTCGCAAGAAGCGGGACGAAACCAGATGTCGAGCCACCCCGCCAGTAAAATACGGAAATCGCGCGCGCAGGCAATCCTTGGGCAGGTTTAGGCCGTCAACCATTCAATTAATTTTCAATGGTCTATTGGGTTCTCCTCTGAACTTTTGACTTGAACCACATAGTTTCATTTGGAGTCTGGGGTCGGGGCGGTGGTTATAGGGGAAAACGAAAGTGAAGTGTCCTCGGTGCGGTTCGGAGAAGGTAATCAAGGCGG
>JBFLWG010000040.1:0-8862 GCA_040757795.1 Hadarchaeota archaeon (SeqCode)
GATGAGACTGTCGGTGCGATTCCCGCGTGGGAGGGCGAGCTGATCCCTGTGCCGTTCGAGGTCGCTCAGGAGGTCGGGATGCTGAGGGGGCGCGCAGGGAAGGCGCTGAAGGCCGGGCGCAGGGAGGAGGCGGCCGCGCGCCTTGCTGAAGACTACTTCCTCAGACGGGAAGCTGCCGGTTGGTTCTTGGACGAAATCTCAGAGTGCTTACAGGGGTCCGAAGTCCCTGTCAAAGACTTGATGATGGAGTCAGGCGGGGGGTTCGTGGTGCTGCACATGTGCTTCGGCAGCCTCGTCAACAACACCATAGGCTGGGTGCTTGGTACCATGCTGTCGGCGAGGCTTGGCGCCAGCGTTGCCGTGAAGGTGGACCCCTACCGAGTGGCATTCAGGTTCCCGGGGGATGCGAGGCCAGATCTGGTGGAAGAAGCCCTCACAAACCTGTCGCCTGGCCAGCTGAAGGCGGTCACCGAGCTGACGATGAAAAACAGCTCCATGTTCAGGTGGCGCCTCGTACATGTCGCCAAGCGCTTCGGGGCAATCAAGAGGGGCGCTGACCTCAGCAGCATAAACCTTGGACGCCTAGTCGGGACATTTGAAGGCACCCCAATCTACAGGGCGGCCCTCAGGGAGGTCATGCTGGAGAAACTGGACATTGCCAGGGCTGGGGAGGTCCTGAAAAAGATTGGCTCGGGCGAGGTCAAAGTTCTCAAGTCGGAGGGGAAGGAGCCGACGCCTCTTGCATGGGCCATCCTTGACGAGCTCTCGGGAGGGGAGCTGGTCATGCCTAAGCGGGCGGAGAGGGAGATACTGGCGGCTGTTAAGCGGAGGCTGGAGCAGAAATGGGTGAGGCTCCACTGCATGAATTGCAACCAGTGGACAATCAACACGAGGGTGAAGAGGCTACCTGACTCTGTTGAATGCAGCAAGTGCGGGGCCAGATTTGTGACAGTCCTGCCTTTCGAGCACAGGGAGGCGCTGGCCGCGATAAGGAAGAAGGCGGCTGGGGGGCGGCTGACCGAGAAGGAGAGGCGGCTTGTGGAAAAGGCGGCGCAGTCGGCGACCCTCATTCTGCATTACGGGAAGAAGGCCGCTATCGCGCTGGCGGGCAGGGGTGTAGGGCCCAGCGTCGCCACAAGGATCCTAGCGAAGAGGCCGGACGGCGACAAACTTTACAGGGAGATACTCAAGGCGGAGAAGACGTACGCACGCACGAGAAGGTTCTGGGACTGAGACTGGCACAATAGCTTTTTACAATCGCGGGCGAGTTCATCGTGTGGCAGAATGGCTGATGAAAAAACAATCCACGACCCGGTCCATGGCAGCATGACACTGGGTGGGATTATCCTTGATTTGATAGACACCGCAGAGGTGCAGCGTCTCCGAGGCATCCGCCAGCTGGGACTTGCGAACGTGGCGTTCCCCGGCGCGAACCACTCCCGCTTCGAGCATGCCCTTGGGGTCGGTCACCTGGCCTTGAAGGTCGCGAACAAGCTCGGCCTGAAAGAAGACGAGAAAAACCTCCTTGTGGCTGCCGCAACCCTCCATGACGTCGGCCATGCCCCTTACTCCCACACCCTTGAGCACCTGATGGTTGACTACCTCAAGAAGGACCACATGGAGATCACCGGGCAGATCATCCAGGGTAAGATGAGCATCGCCCCTGAAAACGAGGCGGGCCTGAGGAAGCTCGGCCTCTCCCGGGCGAACCAGGTCCTGAAAAAATGGGGAGTCTCTTCAAGCGAAGTTTCCCAGCTGCTTGTGGGAAAGCACAGGCGCAGATACCTGGGGGACCTCATCCACAGCGAGGTGGACGTGGACCAGATGGACTATCTTCTTAGGGACTCCCACTTCACCGGCGTCGCGCTCGGGATGGTTGACATAGATCGGCTGATGAGGACATTGGTCGTGCACGGCGGCCGCACCTGCATCATGTCAAAGGGAGTGGAGGCGGTCGAGGGGCTCCTGACGGCGAGGGGACTGATGTACAGCTCGGTCTACTACCATCATACTGTGCGGGCGGCCGAGGTCATGATGACGAACGCTGTGGACATGGCCCTGGAGAAGGGCAGGTTCAGCAAAAACTTCTTCCTGATGGACGACGCGCAGCTGATGGAGCAACTCAGCTCGGCTGGAGGTTACCCAGCGGAGATGGCCGCGAGGCTTCGCTACAGGCAGCTGTTCAAGTCGGCCTACGTGGAGACCAGGAAGGAGCTCAGCGATTCGGAAAAGAAGAGGTACCTGACGCGCTTCGGCAAGTGGAGCGACGTGAGGGCGGCCCAGGACGGGATAGCCGACGAGGCGGGCGCTGAGCGAGGCCGCGTCCTGCTGGACGTGCCGATCGTGGACATCATAACTTCGGAGCCGAGGATAGCCAAAGTCGACATGCCGGTTGTCCATGACGGGAAGGTTTCCAAGCTTTCTAAAGTTTCGCCGCTGGCAACAGCTTTGAAGCAGAGGCAGGCCCCGAGGTACATGCTCCGCGTCATTTCCGAGGAAAAGCTGGCAAGAAAAGTCAAGCGGGCCGCCGAGCGGGTTTTGGGTTAACCAAGGGCCCTGCGTCCTATCTCGGTTGGCCTGAGCGCGGTATCGAGGTAGCCAAGCACCTGCAACCTCGTGATCTGGCCTTTACCAATTATGAGGGGGACGCCCGCCTCTTCAGACGCTTTTTCAATCGTGTTCCCCGCGATCAGGCTATTCATCATTACTCTACCGACTTCACCAACCTGGAATTCGTCGGCGAGCCTTACTTTCATCCCCTCGCTGAGCTTGGAGCGCTTGAGTATTGCGGCAAAGAGCATGGGGCTGGGAGGCACGCCGTACTTCCGGCGCAGCGTCCTCTGGCTGATCTTGGAGCCGGCTATGGCCGACCTAAGACTCTCCATGTCCCGGGCAAACTCGTAAAGCGAGGCTTCCCCGGCCACCTCTTTCGACTCCTTGGTCTCCTCGATCTTCATGCATGCAAGCTTGAGCTGCCTTTCGAGGGCGGCCTTTTCCTTTTTGAGCTTCCCCAAGTCTTCCGGCCCCCTCCTCCCAAACATCAGGAGGGCGAGAAGGACCCCTATCACGGCCAGCAGCGAGATTTCAATCCACATGTTACAAAATTATTCAACTCAAGTGGTTTAAACATAACGGGGCGATGTGTGGTTCTTTGTTTAACAATATTACAGCACTTCAGTAGCCTTTTTATTCACCCAAGAAAACCATCTGGATGAGAATCATGAAGGTGGCGATTCAGGGTTTGGGCGAGGTCCCAACGACAGTGATGGTGGTTTTTGAGCAGGAGAAACCAGACGTCTCCTATATCATCTGCTCCGACTATCAGCTCAAGCATGTCGCGAAGTCTTACGGGTACACAAAGACCAACGAGGAGATCATCAAGGAGGCCGCAGCTAAAGCTGGGGTGAAGCTGGAATTATGTGTCAAGGATGTTTTCGACCCCACGGTTGTCGGGGAGTGCTTGGGAGAGATACTAAACAAGCTGAACCCGAAGGAGGACGAGGTGATCGTCAACTACACGGGCGGCTCGGCCGTCGTCAGGCTTCTTTTGGGGACATTGGGTGTCGTACTCTCGATGGTCATGAAGGCGAGGGTCATCTACGCGATAAAGTACCCGCACGGAGTGGACGTCTCCGCGGACCACACGGATGCCCTGAGGGACATTTTCCAGCGCCTCAAGATCATAACGTGATTTTCGGGCTGGTGAGAGCTTGATACTCAGGTGTCTCAAGTGCGGCCACGAGCACCTGCCGAAAAAAAGCCTGTACACTTGCGAAAGGTGCGGCGGGAAAATTGAGGTTGTTTACGAATATGGAAAGGTTGCCCTGACAAAAGAGCGGCTTTCCAAGGGGCGCGGGATCTGGAGATATTCCGAGCTTCTGCCGATCTCAAGCAGTGGGAACATCGTGAGCTTGGGCGAGGGGGGCACCCCGCTTCTCGAGGCAAACAACTTGGCGCGGGACCTCGGGATGAAACGACTTTACCTGAAGGACGAGACCCGCAACCCCACCGGATCTTTCAAAGACAGGATGATGAGCGTCGGCGTCTCGAAGGCGGCGGAGTTCGACGCGGAAGCCGTGGTGACGGCGTCAAGCGGGAACGCGGCGGTGTCTCTGGCGGCATACTCAGCAAAAGCCGGGATAAAATGCTACGCCTTCGTGCCTTCTCACGCGCCGGAAAGCAAGATAGCCCAGCTGTCGATGCACGGGGCCAGGGTCGTCAAGGTGGCCGGGATGAAGAAGGGGGACCCGACGTACACAATGATGCTGGAGTCATGGAAGAGGTTCGGCTGGCACCCGATACCGAGCGCCGGGGCGTTCAACCCATACCACTGGGAGGGCATCAAGACAATGTCTTACGAGGTTTGCGAGGGGCTGGGATGGAAGGCTCCCGACTGGGTGATTGTGCCTACTGGCGCCGGAACCCTGCTTTCTGGAAGCGCGAAAGGATATTTTGAGTTTGACCAACTGGGGATTGTTAAGGGCGTGCCAGGGATGGTTTGTGTTCAGGCGAAAGGGAGCGCCCCGATTGTGAAGGCTGTAAAAGAAAAAATCCCGCCTGAAAAAATAGAGACCTGGCCGAACCCAAAAACAATCGCTGGAGGGTTGATAGATCCCTACCCATGGGACGCCGACACTGCCATCCCGGCAATCAAGCGCTCGGGCGGGGCAGCAGCAGCTGTGAGCGACGAAGAGATCCTAGATGCCGAGAGGATGCTGGCCAGGCGTGAGGGGATTTTCGCCGAACCTTCCGGGGCGGCGGGGGTGGCGGGGCTGAGAAAGCTTTTGGATGATGGAACCATTGGCCCGTCCGATGTTGTCGTGGTCCAGGTCACTGGGGGCGGGCTGAAGGATGTGAGGGTCGCTCTGGAAATTTCAGAAAAACCCGTCGCCATCGAGCCCAAGTTGGAGCAGCTCGAGAAGTTTTTGAAAGCTTAAATCTCGCGGCCGCTATTAAATGTGAAACAACCGGGCGGGGGTGAAATGTTGGAAAAGAAAACAGCGGCAATAATCGCGCTAGTCGGCGGAATTCTGGCACTGGTCAGCATTGCTCTCCCGTGGATTTCTGTGACGGTTTTAGGATTCAGCGTCAGCGCTTCGGGGGTTGATGTCTTGAGAATTGGCGGAGAGGGGGCCATCATGGGCGGACTGGCGCTGATAGGCGGAATTCTGGCCCTGCTGGGCGCGCTTGGGGCACTGACTGCCAAGATACCTGCGAAGCTTCTGCCAATCGGGGGAATACTTGCTATTGTCGGAGGAATATGGGCAGTCGCAAGAATAGGCAGTGCTGGTCTCGGAGCCGGCGTTGTTGGTTTCGGAGTTTACATAGTGATAGTCGGGGCAGTGCTTGCGCTGTTGGGATATTTCGGCGCTCGAGGCAAAAAATAGCCGAACGGACATGTTTTTTATTTTTGTTTTTTTACAAACACGCGGCGTCATCGACGAATCTCGCGAGCGCGACAGCTTTTTCATGGAGTGGGCGGACATTCCAGCACAGCAGATACGTTAACAATACTGCGGTGAAAGTATGTAATCCAAATAAAAATGGCGGGGATTTCGGCCCATTCCTTACTTTCTCAACGAGCTAGCGAATCTCGACCACTTCGCCCACTCGCTGTTTTTTCACGTCAGGGCCTTTCTCCCGCAGTCGTTGCCTTTCCCCGATCTTCCCGGAGATTATCCGCGTCCTTCCCCGGTTTTTCGCCCGGGTTTTTACACGGCGCCCCGTTGCCCTTAGGCTTCGGTTCGGCCTCCTCTGCAGGTTTTCATCCCCGCCAAGAATACTTGGGTCAACCGGCTATTTAAAATTTTTTTATGAAGTGGATATATTTCAGCTTCGGAGCTAGGCAGAAAATCTGTTATTTGCCAGAATGGGTAGTATATTTGATGGAAAATGCCAACAAACGTGTCACCGGAATACATCAAAGCTGAGCAGAAGTACCAGCAGGCGCGCACGATCGAGGAGAAGATTGAGGCCACGGAAGAGCTCATCAGGGCCGCACCAAAGCACAAGGGGACGGAGAAGTTGCTGAGCACTCTGAAGCGTAGGCTCGCCAAACTTCGCAGGGAACTCGAGGAGAAGCGAGAACGTAGGTCGGGGCGCGGTGGAGGGCAGCCGTTCGCAGTGAAAAAGGAGGGGGCGGCGCAGGTGGCACTCGTAGGGATGCCAAACTCGGGGAAGTCAACGCTGCTCAGGATGCTCACGAGCGCGAGGCCGGAGGTGACCGACCACCCGTTCGCCACGACTGAACCGGTGCCGGGGATGATGCAGTTCGAGGATGTCCAGATACAGCTGGTGGAAATCCCTGCGATAGTGGAGGGTTCGAGCGTCGGGCGGGGCCTCGGCGCCAAGCCGCTGAGCGCCGCCAGGAATGCCGACGCCATCGCTCTTGTCATCGACTCATCTTCAAATGCTATCAGGCAGGCGCGAATTCTGATTGAGGAGCTCGAGACCGCGGGAGTCAGGCTGAACAGGCGCCCGCCGGAAGTCTCTATCGAGCGCAGGCCGGCCGGGGGGGTTGAGGTAAAGGGGGGAGATTTTGTCGAGGGTGGAGAAGAAGAGGTGAAAAAAATCCTCATCTCCCACCGCATCCACAATGCATTCGTGATTGTTGAGGAGCCGGTTAAAGCTGAGGAGTTTGAGGAAATTCTTGAGGAGGCGTCGGTTTACAGGCGCGCATTCTTCATCGTCACAAAATCCAACTCCAGGGGTGCTGCCGAGTCCTTGAGGCGCGAGTTCAAGGATTTCCCGACAATCCTTTCCAGTCAAGAACCGGGAAAAACCAAGGCGGAGATTTACTCCGGGATGAACCTGATTAGGATTTACACCAAGCGGCCGGACGAGGAGCCGGCAAAGCGCCCGCTTGTTATACCGAAGGGGTCCACAGTTTCGGATGTGGCCGAGGCCGTCCACAGGGATTTCAAGGAGAGCCTGAAGTTTGCCAGGGTCTGGGGGTCCACAAGGTTCCAGGGGCAGCAGGTGAAGAAAGATTACTTCCTCTCGGACAAGGATGTCGTGGAGCTTCACTTATGAGTTCAGACGGCGGCAACCAATTAAATACCGGGAAACATAGCATCTAGGGGATAAAATGCCATTGAGACCAGCAAAAACATACCGCTACTTCAGCGGCCCGGCATACTCAAGGCGAGAATTCGTGAAGGGAGTGCCAGGCATGAGAGTGACTTTCTTTGACATGGGAAACCCCAATGGAGTATTCCCAGTTGAGTTTTCACTGATTTCTTTAGAGACGGGCCAGATCAGGCACAACGCAATAGAGGCGGCCAGGGTAGCTGCAAACAGAATTTTGGAAATCCAAGTCGGGAAGGACAACTACCACTTCAAGGTCAGAATTTACCCACACCAGGTTCTTAGGGAGAACCCGATGGCCATGGGTGCCGGGGCTGAC
The DNA here is from genome assembly GCA_040757795.1 of Hadarchaeota archaeon (SeqCode). GTDB lineage: Archaea > Hadarchaeota > Hadarchaeia > Hadarchaeales > Hadarchaeaceae > DYTO01. Next base: position 7,406 of record JBFLWG010000040.1, read on the forward strand.
AGAGTCTCTGACGGGATGAGGCACGCCTTCGGCAGGCCAATTGGCGTTGCAGCGAGGGTGAACGCCGGGCAGAAGTTGATGACGCTGAAGATAAACAAGGAATTCATCGCGCTCGCGAAAGAAGCTCTTCGGAGGGCCAGCTCAAAATTATCTCTGCCTACAAGAGTAATTGTTGACAAAGGGCAAGAATTACTAAAGTGATTCTTTCGAGATGGCCCCGAGCAGCTCGTAGACCAGCCTTGCAGCCACGAACGCCGTCGTCCCGTCATCATGTGGCGGGACCAGCTCGACAACATCACAGCCAGCGAGGTTCAGCCCGCCCAGCCCCTTCAGTAGCTGCATCACCTGGAATGTCGAAGGCCCTCCCGGCTCTGGGGTCGCCACTCCCGGGGCAAAAGCAGGGTCGACCACATCAAGGTCAATTGTGATGTAAACTTTCCTGTCCATGGCCAGCTCCTCCACTTCCCTAGCTACCTTGATTGGATCATCCATTACATCCGACGGGCCGAAAGAAGTGATGTTGTTTTTCTCCAGGAACTCTGCCTCATCCTTAGACCATGACCTGACGCCTATCTGCACAAGGCGGTCGGGGGGCAGGAAATCCAGAATCCTCTTCATCACAGTGGCATGGCAGACCTTGTTCCCCATGTACTCTTCCCTCAGGTCCCTGTGAGCGTCCAACTGGACCACGAAGCCGCTGCCGAGTGCCTTGGCCGAGAAGTAGCTCAAGGTGTGTTCCCCGCCCAGAAGGAAAGGCAGTTTACCCTCCTTAGATATTTCCTTTACAACATCGGCAACTCTTCTTCCGCTTTCCTCCATGTCTGTTGGCACAAGAAGCAGGTCACCTAGGTCTGTGATGTTCAGCGTCTCGAAGACATCCACTCCGGCAGACGGGACGTAAGTCTCCATGTTGGCAGAGGCCTCCCTCATCTTGGCTGGCGCGAACCTGTACCCGGAGCGGTAGCTTGATGTCATGTCCATGGGGACGCCGAGGAAGACCACGTTGGCCTTCTCATACGGGAAGTCGAAGCCCCCAAAGCCTGGTCTTATGTGGAGAATCTGGTCAATAAACTTCAAGCTGGCACACCTTCAGTCCACTTCTTTAGAAACCAGTACCTGCCCGGACCTGGCGACCTCTTTCAAGACATCTGGCCCGAGGTTGATGATCAGCCTCTCGATGTCGTCGTGCATCCCGCTCAGCTCGGCTATTACCGCGCCGTCTTTTGAGTCCACGATTTTCCCCCCTGCCTTTTCTATCTGCTCGACGACTTTCCAGTGCTGGGCGTCCTCGAGCTTTTTTGTCTTGAGAAGCACCACCTCCCTCACCACGCTTTTCTCAGGCTCTATGACTTCCACATAAACAATTGGTTCTAGGCGGGAAATCACCCGTCTCATCAACTCGGCCATGTTGTCGTTCGCTTGGAACATCAGAATTATCCTGGCCAGCCCAGACGGCT
>JBFLWG010000041.1:0-8853 GCA_040757795.1 Hadarchaeota archaeon (SeqCode)
TTTTTCATCACTCCACCGCGATTTTGTTTGATTTGGCAATCTCGTGGAAGGCGTCGATAACTTTTTGAATTTCTTCCTTTTTCAGCCCGTACGTGTTCATCTTGATTATTTTCGACAGCCCGGGCTGCACACCGGAGATCTTCCTTTTCTTCAGCTCCTCGTAAAGGAAGAAGCCCTTCCGCGGGTGTGTTTTTGAGACCTTGTGGAAGGACGGCGTCTCGAACGTCACGAGAGTGTGTTGTCTGGGCCGCTCCCCGAGCTGGTAAAAGTCCTTTATGCGCTCTAGCTCCTTGACGAACCACTTGGCTTTGTCAACCTCCTCGCCCCAGTGCTGCACCCGCTGGTAGACGTGTGGAAAGCTGGTCATGAGCGTGGCGAGAGGCGCGCCGAAGACAGGCGGGCAGCCGTAAAGAAAAACATCTTTCTTAAGGAAGGCGCGGCCCGACCACGGCCCCTTGATTGAGGAGGTCCTGAAGACCTTTCCCGAAAACTCGTAAGTGGTTGCCAAAATTCCTATTGGACCACTGGCCGCCCAAGACTTGTGACCGCTGCAGACGAGGAAATCAGCGCCAATCTTCTTCCCGTCTACAGGCATTACTCCCCCAGTATAAGCGGCGTTCAGGATGTAGGGCACGCCGTAGTCCTTCGCTATCTTCCCAACCCTTTCTGCGTCGGCGAGGTTGCCGTAGCGGTAGTCAACATGGGTCAGCAAGACGGCCGCGGGCAGCTTCCCCGTCTTGTGTTTTACCTCTTCTATCTTCGTGGCGTAGTCGTCGACATTTATTTTGAATTCCGGGTAGCCGCTGTGGGGGACCTCTGCGACTTTCAGGTCGTTCACCTCGGCCGAGATGTATGAGGTGTAGTGGGCCAACGAGTCCAGGATCAGGGTGTCGCCCGGCTCGGCTATGCTCCTGAGCACAGCCTGCTTTGCGCCGCGCGCCCCCGGGGTGAACCTGACCTCGTCCATGTTTAGGAACTTCGCGAGGTCGCCCGCGAAATCCAGGACCGGCGGCGTCTTGACCAGATCTATTCTTCCCTCAATGCAGAGGTCGCAGGTGCTGTAGCCGTCGGCGAAGTTCTGCAGTGTTTTTCTGGATTCAGGCGGCAGTATTCCCCCTCGCTGGATCGGGTGGACATTTGTCCACGTCTCATCCACCAGCCTCCGCAGGTTCTTGTATTTGTCTAGGTTTATTTGCGCCATTCCACTCACTCTTGAACAGTTCTAAAATCCATATATGTGCAGAGTTAAAAACTCCCACGCCGAAGGAAAGATGGTCAGGATGAACAAAGAACTCGTAGACCTGTTGATAAACCTGCCGCCCACAACCGTGGTTGACCTGCTGATGACAGCAAACGGGCTCAAGACCGGCTCGGAGATCTGCCGCGGCTCGGACAAAGCGATGGAGGGCTTGATGGCGAAGCTGGGGCTGGTCTTCAGGCAGGAGGGCCGGTGCTACATCATCGCTAGGAACGAGAAGGATCTGGAAAAGCGAGGGACGGACTCCATTTCGCGTGGCCGCTGGTTCGGCATCCCAGAGTGCTGCATCCAGAACTACCAGGGGAAGGACAAGGAGGAGCTCCGCAAGCGGCTCTCTCTGGAAGAGGTCAAGATTTTGGACAAGGGGGAAAGCGTCCCAGACGAGTTCTACCTCGGCTCCATGGGCTACATCCCTCACAGCATGAAGTGTCAGGCGACTCTGGAGCGTGGGATGAAAACAAGAAAAATTCTTGACGGGGTGGACCCGCGGCTATGGGCGAAGTTCCGCAACTTCCACATAAGGCGCAGGCTGGCCGAGTACGGCGGGGAAATCAAGTCCTGGCGTGAGAAGTAGCTTCAATCGCGTTTGGTCATGAAAGCTTTGTAAAAGTAAATCTTCTGACGAGTGGGCGGCTCGACGTAGACCGCCTCCTTGATGTACTCTATCTTGAAATAAGAACCGAAGTAGTCACGCAACTGCTTCTCTGTGAAGTGGTTCCACCCGGGACCGTTCTTGTAGCTGAAGCAACTCAGGTGGTAGCGACCGCTTGGCTCAAGCACCCTGTGCACCCCTCTGACGAAATTCTCGCGGTCCTCGACTGGGATGTGGTGGAAGCAGCCTCGGTCGAAGACGAAGGTGAAATGGTTGTCCGGGTACTTCAGGCGGACGGCGTTCCCAGAGATGAAGTCGCACTTCAGGCCTTCCGCCCGGCATCTTTCCCCGGCTTTTTCCACGGCAGTCGGGGAGATGTCTATCCCGCTAACCTCGAACCCCTTCTTGGCCAAGTAGATGGAGTGGGTGCCGAGCCCCGCGCAGATGTCCAGGATTCTCCCTTTCTTTATTTTCTTTTTGTTCACAAGCTCCACAAGGTCGGAGTCTGGTCTGCCGGCCTCCCACGGTAGCTCCTCCGGAGGGAGATCCTTGTACATGGAGTCCCAGCGCTTTTTGATTTCGTCGTTTTTGGGCAAGGTTCACCATAAAAAATGTAACTTTCCAAAAATGCTTTAGTTTCCAGCTCTTCCAACTGTATAACTACCAGTAATGAATATCCTTTTAAAGTATAACTGGAAATTTAACTGGGTTTTGAGGTGTCAAAATGACTGCAGTCACAGGGCTAAAGTGTAGGGAGTGTGGGGAGAGCTACCCCAAGAAAATAGTCCACGCATGTAGCCTTTGCTTCGGGCCTCTTGACATAGCATACGACTACGAGGCCATCGCCGAGAAGGTGTCGAGGGAGTCCATCGCCCGCGGCCCCCCGACCATCTGGCGCTACAGGGACCTGCTCCCGGTCGAGAGCGAAAAGTCAATCGTAGACATCGGGGCAGGGTACACCCCACTCCTGAAGGCAGACAACCTCGCTCGCGAGCTTGGTCTGAAAGAAGTCTACATAAAGAACGACTCCGTCAACCCTACATTTTCATTCAAGGACCGCCCCTCCAGCGTGGCTGTTTCAAAGGCGATAGAGTTCGGCTCCCCGGCGGTCGGCGCCGCGTCGACAGGGAACCTCTCTGGGGCCATGGCCGCCCACGCCGCGAAGGCCAGCCTCCCATGCTTCATCTTCATCCCGGAGGGCCTCGAGGCCTCCAAGATTGCACAGACCCTCGCCTACGGGGCGAATGTGATTGAGGTCGCTGGCACATATGACCAGGCTAACAGGCTTGCCACCGAGATCGCCGTCTCCAGCAACATAGCCTTCGCAAACATCAACGTCCGCCCTTACTACGTTGAGGGCTCGAAGACCTTGGCTTTCGAGGTATGCGAGCAGCTGGGATGGAAAGCACCGGGCCACATCGTGGTCCCTGTGGCTTCAGGGGCGCTGCTCCACGCCGCATTGAGGGGGCTGAACGAGCTCAAGGAGGTCGGGCTGATAGACGGCTGGAGCACAAGGCTTTCGGCGGCCCAGCCAGAGGGATGCTCACCAGTTGTTCAGGCCCTGCTGAGGGGGTCCAACGGGATAGTCCCCGTGGAAAAGCCGGAAACCATATGCAAATCACTGGCGATAGGCGACCCCGCCGACGGTTATTACGCCATCCAGGCCATCCGCGAAACAAAGGGGAGCGGGAGGGCGCCCAGCGACGGGAAAATAATCGAGGGGATAAGGCTACTCGCGAGGACGGAGGGAGTCTTCACAGAGCCAGCCGGCGGGACTACCGTGGCGGCTTTGAAGCAGCTGGTGGAGGACGGGGAGGTCGACCGCGACGAGCAGGTCGTGCTGTACATCACGGGGAACGGGCTCAAGGCACAGGAAAGCATCGCCCCAGCCCTTCCAAAGCCCTTCAAGATAGAGCCCGAGATAGAGAGCTTCAAGGAGCTGGTGTCGAAGCTTAAAACTCCCGGCGTGAACTGGTTGGAGGTGGCATGATGGTGAGCGTGAATGTGAAGTTCTCACTGATGTTCAAGGACTTCGTCGGCGTGACGGAGGCTAAGGTGGATTTGGCCGACAACACCGTGAGGGGCCTGGTCGAAGCCTTGATAAACAAGTTCGGCCCAACCTTCGGAGAGAGGGTGCTTGACCCGAAGGCCGGCGGGCTGAGAAGGTTCGTGAACGTTTTCGTGAACGGCAAGGACATAAGGGTCCTGCAGGGACTAGACACCAAGCTTGAGGACGGGGCGGAGGTCAGACTCATCCCGGCGGTCGCAGGCGGGTAGTTTTAGGAGTCAGCGTGTAATTTGATTGGGTGTGGCAATTGACAAGCAAAAAAACGACTGCCGGCGGCTTTCAGGGCTTCAGCGAGGAGCAGATCAGGAGGTACAGCCGGCAGATAATCCTGAAAGAGGTCGGAGGCAAAGGTCAGCGGAAGCTCCTTAACTCTAAGGTTCTCGTGGTCGGGGCGGGAGGGCTCGGTTCTCCGGCGGCCCTATATCTGGCTGCGGCGGGCGTCGGTAGGCTAGGAATAATCGATTGTGATAACGTCGACCTGAGCAACCTCCAGAGACAGATTCTCCACTCCACACACACCATCGACCAGCCGAAGGTTGAGTCCGCCAAGGAGACCCTCGCCAAGCTGAATCCTGAGGTCGAGGTCGTGACCCACAACCAGCGCTTCGGCCCGGAGAATGCTCTCGACGTCATCAAGGGCTGGGACTTCGTCGTGGACGGCAGCGATAACTTCCCGACGAAGTTCCTCATCAACGACGCATGTGTGTTGAGAGGAGTTCCTTTTTCCCACGCGGGTGTGCTGCGCTTCACCGGGATGGCGCTGACTGTCATCCCAAGGAAGGGCCCATGCTACAGGTGCCTGACGCCGGAGGCACCGCCAGCCGGGATGATTCCGACCTGTCAGGAGGCCGGAGTGCTGGGGGTGGTGCCCGGGGTGGTCGGCGCGATCCAAGCCACCGAGGCCATAAAATTCCTGCTCGGCGCCGGGGATCTTCTTGTGGGCCGGGTGCTTTTCTTCGACGCCACGAGCATGAAGTTCGAGGAGTTCGAGCTCCAGAGAAACAAGGGCTGCCCCTCATGCGGCGACAAACCGGCAATCACAGACCTCTCAAAGGTTGATTATGGGCACGTCTGCGAGGTGAAGTTTTGACAAAAGTCGACCGAACGATAGACATCCGCGGTGAGGTCTGTCCTTACACCTTCGTTAAGTCGAAGCTTGCGATAGAGGAACTCGAAAGCGGCCAAGTGCTTGAGGTTATTGTGGACCACGCCCCCGCGATCGAGAACGTCCCGCGGAGCATGGAGAACGAGGGCCACAAGGTGATCAAGGTGGATAAGACGGGGCAGCATGAGTGGAGGATTGTAATACAAAAAGGGCTATGATGTGACGACACAAGTTAGCAAGTCAGTGGCGGAGATAAACGAGAAGATCAGGCGCGGCGACGCAGTCGTGGTGACGGCCGAGGAGATGGTGGAGATTGTCAGGAGCAAGGGCGATGTCGGGGCCGCGAAGGAGGTCGACGTCGTGACCACGGGGACATTCGGGGCCATGTGCAGCTCCGGCGCCTTCCTGAACTTCGGCCATTCTGACCCTCCGATAAAGCTCGGCGGCGGGGAAGCCTATCTCAACGATGTCCCAGCTTACGCGGGGCTGGCCGCCGTGGACACCTACCTCGGGGTGGCCGCGATGTCTAGAACTCGCGGGTTCGAGTATGGCGGAGGCCACGTGATAGAGGACCTGATTAGGGGCAAGGAGATCGAGCTGCGCGGTAGCGCATACGGGACGGACTGCTACCCGAGGAGGGACATCAACATCACGTTCAACATAGGCGACCTGAACCAGGCCGTCCTCTGCAACCCGCGAAACTCCTACCAGAGGTACGTCGCGGCCACCAACTCCAAGCGCGAGACTATCTACACATACATGGGGACGCTGCTGCCCAACCACGGCAACGTCACATTTTCCGGCGCCGGGTGCCTGAGCCCCGTCCACAAGGACCCAAACTATGAGACGATCGGGGTAGGGACGAGGATTTTCCTCGGCGGCGCCCAAGGTCTCATCTTCTGGGAAGGGACGCAGCACGCCCCGACGAAGGCCATGGGGACGATAATGACCGTAGGCGACCTCAAGGAGATGAGCCCGCGCTACATCCGGGGCGCGACGGTCGAGAAGTACGGCACCACCCTCTACGTGGGGCTGGGCATCCCTATCCCGGTGATAAACGAGCGTGTCGCTAAGACCGCTGGAGCCGGCGACGACGAAATAAAAATAAACCTGTTAGATTATGGAGTTCCTAGAAGAGACAGGCCTGTGCTCAGAGAGGTTACTTACGCGGAGCTCAAGTCGGGGAGCATAGATGTCAACGGCAGGAAGGTTCAGGTGAGCCCACTCAGCAGCCTGAAGGGCGCTAGGGAGATTGCGGCGGAGCTGAAGAAGTGGATCAACGACGGCAGGTTCGTCCTGTCGCAGCCCGCCCGACTGCTGTCCACGACGCAGGTCTTCAGGCCGATGAAACAGGCCGCGGCAGCTCCGTCGGCAAAGGACCTGATGACGCGGGATGTCGTCACGGCGAGGCCAGCTGACACGATTTTCAGCGCCGCAAAGACGATGACCGAGCGAAAGTTCGACCACCTGCCGATCGTCGACGATGCCGGGCGGCTGGTGGGGATAGTGACGTCATGGGACATAACGGCGGCCGTGGGGAAGGGGAAAGAGAAGCTTGCCGAGATAATGACATCGAAGCTGATCACGGCTTTGGAGGATGAGCCGGTGGATTCTGTGGCGAGGAAGCTCGACAAGCACTGGATCTCCGGGATGCCTGTTGTTGGCCAAAAAGGCGAGCTCAAGGGGATAATAACGAGCAGCGACCTTTCGAGGCTGCTGGAGAAGGGAGAGAAATGACGAGGAAGATGCTCATAGAGTACACCCCTCAGAGGGCGGCTGAGCCGATACTGTCTTCTGTAATCAAAGAAACTGGGCTGCTTTTCAACATCTTGTACGCCGAGTTCGACACCGCCGGCGGCAAGATCCTTCTGGCCGTTGACGCCCCGGACAAGGAGGTCGACGCTGCGATGGAGCTGTTCAGGAAGAAGGGGGTCGAGCTCAAGGAGATCAAGCAGGCGATACAGCTTGACAGGAAATCATGCATGGACTGCGGAGCCTGCCTGTCGCTCTGCCCAACAGGCGCTCTCCACCTGACCGGGGACAACTCGATAGACCTGGACGAGGACAAATGCATCTACTGCGAGCTCTGCCTTCCGTCCTGTCCCGTCAGGGCGCTGGAGCTGCAGAAGTTCTAGGTGGCCCAATGTTTGAGAAAAGGTGGTCGCTCAGAGAGACCAACCTGCGTATCAAATGCGATAGGGAGGAGGCGATAGATGCAGCTGTGAAATCTGTATTGGAGGCGAGGCGGGAAATTGAGGTGATGATTTTGAAAAATCAGGAGTTCAGGTGGTCGCTCGAGCCAATCGATATTGATGGGAAGCAACCGCAAGTTATACGTGCCATGCTAGAGGCGGGGAAGATTGCCGGTGTTGGCCCGTTTGCCGCCGTCGCCGGGGCCATTTCTCAAGTTGCAGTCGAGGCCGCTCTACAGGCTGGGGCCGTGAATGTCATGGTGGAAAACGGTGGAGACATAGCAATAGCTGGGGACAGGGACTTCCGCGTGGGGGTCTTCGCTGGTGGAGCTGAAGGGTCGGGAAAAATAGGTTTCTTAGTAAGGGCAGGGGAGCTGCCGCTCGGCATATGCACCAGCTCAGGTACTGTGGGACACTCCATGAGCTTTGGCGAGGCGGATGCCGTGGCAGTTGTCGCGAGGGATGCCGCCGTGGCGGACGCCGCCGCGACCTCGATAGCTAACGAGGTGAAAGGCGGTGATTTGGCCGGGTCTGTGGCGGCTGGGCTGGAGCGGGCGAAGAAAATCAGCGAAATAAACGGATGCCTGATAATCAGGGAAAAATATTTCGGAGCTTACGGCAAGATACCAGAGCTGTTCGGCATCCCCCCCTCGTCCAAAATTGTTTCCGAGACCCTTGAGCAGTACAAAAAATACAGTGTTTAGCCAGAATGTTTTCAGGAGGCTTCAGAGGGTTTCGACTTCAAGCTCACCTATTGCGCCGTTTTTTAGCATGTAGGCCTTTTGCTGGTTAACCCGCTCCTTTGTCAACCCAAGAATCAGCCACGCAGTCCCCGGCCACAGCTTCATCATCTCGGCGTCTTTCGCGCTCACGAATGCGCCCATGTTCGGGTGCGAGTGGTATATTCCCACCAGGTCAAGCCTGCTCTTTTCACCACGTGTGAATGCCTTGAACACCAGCTGGGGGTCAGCTTCAAACTCCACTGGGGAGCTCTTGACATTCTCCGCATGGGCAACTTCCTTGACTTCTATGGAGTCTTTGCCAAAGTTCCCGAGCAGGATGCCGCAGCCCTCGCGGGGGTAGCTTTTCATGGCATTGGCGGAAATCGCCTTCAGGTCGCCGCTTTTGATTTTCAGCTTCATCAATTCCCAACTTCATTTCGCCGCTTCCTTTTTCAAGTTATCATTCTGCAGGTGGCGCGCCGATTTAAAGCAAAATTTACCGCCGATATTTTCCCTTTGACCTTTTGGAACGGGCAAGTTTATGCCAAGCAGGATCAATCAGCCCCACCAGAAATCCAACCAACCCAACTGACAGCGGGATGGCCAACACCAGCTTAAGCACTCCATAAAATGCCGTGCCGTAGAGCGCCTGTACAATCTCTATTGGCAAAAGTATGAAGGCAAAGAGCGGGTTGTGGTTGAAACTGATTTGGTTGGTCGGCGTCGGCCCGGAAGAACTCTGTTGGCCGCCTTGTGGTCCACCTGGTCCACCGCCGCCCGGCCATTCCGCAACCCCTATTATTCTGTTGGTGCCGTAGTTATCCATTACCGATATCTGTGCAGACCGTGACGTCGTGGTGTTGGTGTAGTTCAAGAAGCCGGAGAATTGGTCAAAATTTTCCATCTGAAGAGTCCA
>JBFLWG010000042.1:0-8702 GCA_040757795.1 Hadarchaeota archaeon (SeqCode)
GAAGATTTCAGACAGGACTGCCCAGATCAGGGTCTCGCTCTGGAACGAGCTGGCCGGGGCCGCGGAGAGGGTAAAAATTGGGGATGTTGTCAGGCTTGTGGACGCCTACAGCAGCCCGGGGCAGTTCGAGTCTATCGAGCTTCATCTTGGGAAGGCAGGACGGGTCGAGGTGAACCCCCAGGGGGCCGAGGTTCCGCCTCTGAATGAATTGCAGTTCATCAGGCCTGCCGCTGACAGGAAAACAGTCGCTGAGCTGGACAGGGAGGGGGTCAGGGGGGAGGTGAGGGGCACCATAGTTCAAGTCTTCCACAGGCGGCCGGTCTTTGACGTCTGCCCCAACTGCGGGAGGGGCCTCGGGAGCTCCGACGCCAACCCCATCTGCGGGGAGTGCGGGAAAGCCGTAGTCCCTGAGCAGAGGGTGGTGCTCAGCTTCCTGCTGGACGATGGGACTGGCAACATCAGGGTCGCCCTTTTCGGGAAAGCTGTGGAGCAGCTGCTGGGGATGGACGGGCAGAAGCTGTTCCAATCTTTCAAGAGCACACCTGACATCGCGAAGTTTTACGATGGACTGGGGCTCGTGGGGAGGGAGGTAGTGGTCTCGGGGGCGACCAAGCACGACAAGTACTTTGACCAGCTAGAGCTGAGGGGTTATGGGGTGGAGGCCGCCGAACCAGAGGGAGAGACTAGGCGGCTGCTCAAATGGATAAAAGGAGAGACATGAAGGTGATGGTGATGGCGCAAAAAGATGTTAAAACTATCCAAGACCTGCCAGGGGTCGGGGAGGCCACTGCCGAGAAGCTGATGGACGCGGGGTACAGGACGATAGAATCTATCGCTGTTGCAAGCACCACGGAGCTCTGCGAGGCGGCCGAAATAGGGGAGAACGTGGCGAAGAAGATAATCGCTGCCGCCAAGGAGTCGGCAGACGTTGGGACTTTTGTAACTGGCGACAAGGTCCTAGAGCAGAGGAACAAGATAGGGCTGATAAAGACTGGAAGCCAGAAGTTCGACGAGCTGCTGGGGGGAGGGGTGGAGACACAGGCCATAACTGAAGCATTCGGCGAGTTCGGGGCGGGGAAGTCGCAGCTTGCCCACCAGCTTTGTGTCAATGTTCAGTTGCCGGAGGGTAGCGGCGGGCTTGACGGGAAGGCCATATTCATAGACACTGAAAACACCTTCAGGCCCCAGAGGATATCTGACATGTCTGTTGGGTCGGGGCTTGACCCGCAGAAGGTGCTGCAGAATATTTATTACATGAGGTCGTTCAACACAGACGTCCAGCTGTTGGCGGTTGACAAGGCGGAGGAGCTGGCTGAGAAGGAGAAGATCAAGCTTATAATTGTAGACTCCCTCACATCCCACTTCAGGGCGGAGTACCAAGGGAGGGGCAAGCTGGCGGACAGACAGCAGAAGCTGAACAGGCACATGCAGGCGCTCATGAGGATTGCCACCATGCATGACCTCGCTGTTTTTGTGACGAACCAGGTCCAGTCCACGCCGGACATATTCTTTGGGGACCCGACGAAGCCGATTGGTGGGCATGTGGTCGCCCACCTTGCCACCACCAGGATTTACCTGAGGAAGTCTAGGGCGCCAAACAGGATAGCGCGAATTTACGACAGCCCCAACCTCCCAGAGGGGGAAGTTGTCTTCCAGATTACAGAGCAGGGGATAAGGGACGCTGTTGAGAAGGCAAAGGGCTCAAAGTAGATGGGCTTTGGGGTGAGCAATTGATCAAGCTGATAATGACTGACGTTGACGGGACCATCTCTTTTGAAGGCAGGGAACTTGACCTCAAGGGGGTGGAAGCCTTGAGGAGGGCTGAGAGTTCAGGCATCCCCGTGGGACTTGCAACTGGGAACATACTTCCATTTGCTGAAGCTGCTTCTGTCCTGATAGGGGTGTCAGGGCCGATCATAGCCGAGGATGGGGGGGTGATTTTCTACCAGGCCACCGGGAGGAAAGAGGTGCTGGGGGCCAGGGCCGAGGCCGACAGAGGGCTGGCGGCGCTGGAGAGGGAGTTCGGGCCGCTGAAGCAGACGAGGAACTCTCCCGACAGGCTGACGGGGCTCACTCTCGAGAGGGAGGTCGCCTTGGAGGATGTTAGAAAAGCATTGAAGAGGAAGGGGTTTGACTTGGTCGCGGTCGATTCTGGCTTTGCGATCCACATCAAAAGCCCGGAGGTCAACAAGGGGGGCGCGCTCAGGAGGCTGGCCGAGATGATGGGGGTCCCTCTGGACAATATTGCTGCAATCGGGGACGGGCAGAATGACGTGGAGATGCTGCAGGCTGCGGGGGTCAGCTTTGCCGTGGCCAATGCTTCTGATGAAGTGAAAAAATCAGGGAAGTTTGTGACGAAGGGTTATCACGGGGAAGGGGTCGCAGAGGCCGTTGAGAGGATACTCAGCTCTTTTCGGTGACCTTGAAGCTGAGAGCCAGCCTCTTGAACTCCATGGCGGACGTTGACTTCGGGCTGTGGGTCACCACCGGCTCGCCTATCGAGGCCGCGTGCCTGACGGCGGCATCCTCTGGGATCGTCGCGAGGACAGGTAGGTCGAGCGTCGCCGAGACCTGCTCATCAGGGATGTCGGAGTCGCCTCCTTTTGCCTTGGTGACGATCACTCCGAGCAGTTTCAGGCCTAGCTTCTCGGCTATTAGCTTTGTCTTGATGGAGTTGGAGAGAGCGGCGATGTCGGGCGTGACGACCAGCACCAGGTGGGTGGCCAGGCTCATGGCCGTGATGGCGTCCCTGTCAAGGCCTGAGGGGACGTCCACCAGCACGTAATCAAACTTTTTCTCGAGGAACTGGACGACCTGCTTCAGCCTCTCAAGCTTCGCCTTCCTGACTCCCTCGAGGACCACCCCTCCCGGCACCACCCTCACCCCCTCGGGAGCGCGGTAGATGGCCTTGGAGACTTGGGCCTCCCCTGCCAGGACGTCATGAAGGGTGACTTTCTGGCCCTCGAGGCCGAGCATCAGCCCGAGGTTCGCCATCATCACATCGGCGTCCAGGATGATCACGCTCTTGCCGAGCCGCGACATTGCCACCCCGAGGTTGACGGTCACTGTGGTCTTGCCAGAGCCCCCCTTGCTGCAGCCGAAAGCCACGACGTGCGACATCATTTCACCATGCTGGTTTGCCCGATAGTTGATTGGCCAAACAAACTAAAAAGCTTGAGAAGGGAGCGGTTGCGGGCCAAGTCACCGCGATGACAGCACGGCCTTCACCCTTTCCACAAGCTCCTGCGGCTCGAACGGCTTTGTCATGTAGTCGGAGACGCCGAGCTCGTCCATGGTCTTCCTTGACTCTGACTCCATGGTGACGGCCGTGATGAAGAGTACCTTCTGCTTCTTGTTAATCTTTCTCACCCTCTTGTAGACTTCCCAGCCGTCCATCCCGGGCATCATGACGTCGAGCATGAGGAGGTCTGGCTTTTCCTTGGAGTATTCCTCGAGGAACTCCTGGCCGCTGTTGTAGCCCTTGACCTTGTGGCCCGCCTTTTTCAGGATCTTTTCTATCAGCTTCACTATGTCCGGCTCGTCATCAACCGCTATTATTTTCGCCATGCTACCATACCCTGTTTCCCTGTGGGTATTAACTTTTACTGATTGAAGGGGATTCTTGGTGAAAGACATGTACAGAATAGCGCTGATAGCGGACCTGCATTCTAACCTGCTGGCGCTGGAAGCAGTCTTCAAGGACATGCCAGAGGTGGACCGGATGGTCTGCGCCGGCGACGTTGTGGGGTATGGGGCGGAGCCCAACGAGGTCGTGGGGCTGCTGAAGTCAAAGGGCGTCCATGCAGTGAGGGGGAACCATGACAAGGCGGCCATTGACAGGGATGTCAGCGACTTGAGCTCAATCGCGGCGGAGGCTGCCCTCTGGACGTCGAGGAAGCTGTCCAGGGAGAGCCTGCACTACCTATCGGGCCTTCCGACGGAGCTAAGGTTCAAGGTGGGGGGGAGCCGGATTTATGCCGTCCACGGGAGCCCGCGCGACCCCATGAACGAGTACATCCGTTCTGACATCTCTAACCAGGCGCTGGCGAGGATTGTGGAGGGGGTGGAGGCGGACATCATTGTGGTTGGGCACACCCATGTCCCGATGAAAAGGATGATCCTGGGGAAGCTGGTCGTCAACCCCGGCGGCGTCGGGCAGCCCCGCGATGGCGACCCGAAGGCAAGCTATGCCGTCCTGACCATCGAGGAAGATGTCAAGGTGGAGTTCAGGCGGGTGGAGTACGACGTTGCTGCTGCTGCAGAAAAAATAACTTCCGCGGGGCTCCCTGAGGAGCTGGCCTCAAGGCTGTCTCTCGGGTGGTAGGGGGGCGGGCTCGGGCCCGGCCTGCTTGACTGGGGGAGGGGTCTTCAGCTGCTGGATTGCCAGCACCCGCTCGTTGACTATGATAAAGTCCCTGATGGACATCACGGCTGAGAATGGAATCATGACGTTGCCGTCGGAGTCCTTGGGGATCCCCGTGAGGGACTCCCTTGAGATGGGTTTCACCACTAGGGAGAGTATCTTGCCGTCCTTCTCGTCGAATGTCATGTCGGCCAACCTGCCTATCTGGAGCCCGCGGTCGGAGACGACGCCTATCGCCCGGAGCCTGCTGGCCAATATTTGCAAGTTATTACCTCCGCCATAAGTTCCACTTTGCCCATATAAAACTTAATAGTGCATCCTGACGGTCTCTTCTGTCGTCCGCTTTACCTGCCTCTCGGAGAAACTTTCGTATGCGCGGGCAAGCTCTGAGTTGATTGAGGGCTTGACAGACTCCATGGCACTCTTGAAGTGGGAAAGTTTGACCTCCTTGCCCTTGATGTCCTTCCGGAGCACCAGCATGGCGGCCTCCCTGCAGAGGGCGGCGATGTCAGCGCCGGAGTATCCTTCCAGCTCCTTCGAGAGCTGCTTCAGGTCGATGTCCTTCGCGAGCGGCATGTCCTTTGTATGGATTTTCAGGATTTCGAGCCTAGATGTATCGTCGGGGGCCGGCACCAGTATCAGCCTGTCGAACCTGCCCGGCCTGAGGAGAGCCGGGTCGACAAGGTCGGGCCTGTTTGTCGCGCCCACCACAACTATGTTTTCAAGCTTCTCGAGGCCGTCCATCTCGGTGAGGAGCTGGCTGATTACCCTCTCGGTCACGCCCGAGTCGCCGAAGCCTGAGCCGCGCCTCGGGACAAGAGAATCTATCTCGTCAAAGAAGACAACCGTGGGGGCCGCCATCTTTGCCTTTCGGAAGACTTCTCTCACGCCGCGCTCGGATTCCCCTACCCATTTGCTGAGTAATTCCGGCCCTTTGATTGAGATGAAGTTGGCCTCGCTCTCCGTCGCCACTGCCCTCGCCAGCAGAGTCTTGCCAGTGCCGGGCGGGCCGAAAAGCAGAATTCCCCGCGGCGGCTCTATCCCGAGCCTCTTGAAGGCGTCCGGGTGCTTCAGGGGCCACTCCACGGCCTCGCGGAGTTCCTGCTTGGCCAGCTCAAGGCCGCCTATTTCATTCCAGCGGACGTCGGGGATCTCTATCAGGACCTCTCTCATGGCGGAGGGCTCGGCCACTTTCATGGCGTTGTCGAAATCGTCCTTTGTCACTTGAAGCTTTTCCAAAACTTCTGGTGGGATTTCTTTTTCCTCGAGCTTTATCTGGGGGAGAATTTTTCTTAGAGCGCTCATGGCGGCTTCCTTGACGAGGGCCTCCAGGTCGGCACCGACGAAGCCGTGGGTGATGCTGGCGTAGCGGTCAAGATCTACATCTTTTGCGAGCGGCATTCCTCTCGTGTGGATTTGGAGAATTTCTTTCCTGCCTTCCCTGTCGGGGACGCCGATTTCAATCTCGCGGTCGAACCTGCCTGGGCGGCGGAGGGCCGGGTCCAAAGCATTGACGCGGTTGGTCGCCCCGATGACGATTACTTTTCCTCTTGATTTCAGGCCGTCAAGCAGGGTGTTCAATGTGGCCACGACCCTTCTCTCGACCTCGCCCGTGACTTCTTCTCTCTTTGGCGCTATCGCGTCGAGCTCGTCGATAAACACTATCGATGGGGCGTTCTTTTCTGCCTGCTCGAAAATTTCTCTCAGGCGCGCCTCGGACTCCCCGTACCATTTGGACATTACCTCGGGGCCGTTGATCGCGGTGAAGTTGGCGCCGGACTCGTTTGCAACTGCCCGCGCAATCAGGGTCTTGCCGGTGCCGGGCGGGCCGTGGAGCAGCACTCCTTTCGGCGGCTCAATACCAAGCCTGTCGAAGAGCTCGGGGTGCTTCAGCGGGAGCTCGATCATCTCCCTCACCCTCTGGAGCTCGTCCTTGAGGCCGCCGATATCCTCGTATGTCACGGCGGGGACTTTGGCCTCCTTCTCCTCGACAGCTTCTGGAAGGACCTCGACCCCTGTGGTCTCGGCAATCAGGACTATGCCGGCGGGGTTTGTGGCGGTGACTACAAATTTCAGCTCCCCAAGTCCAAAAGGCCTAAGTACCGCGCCGAAGCCGCCGAAGAGGTCCTGGAAGATTGATTCTTCAGGGGAGGTGGTTGCTATCAGGTCCCCTTTTGACAGGGGCCTTCCGAGCAGGTTGCGGCTCACCTCCTCGCCGACGCCCTCTGGGTTCATGAACTTTATGTGGGGGTCGGCCGGGGCGATCGTCACTCTTTTTGCCTCCTTGACATCGGCCTTCTTCACTGTCACCTTCTCGCCGATTGATGTCCCGGCGTTGTGCCTGATGAGGCCGTCGATCCTGATGATGTCCGAACCTTCATCTTGAGGGAGGCCCCTGATCGCGAGCGCGCCTGTCGAGCGGGTGCCGGCTATCTCGACGACGTCGCCCTGCTTCAGCCCGAGCTTTTTCATTGTCGACTGCTCGATGAGGGCGAAGCCGCGGTTGACATATGCCTGGTGGCGGTTCTCCGCCACGGTAAGCTTGAAGTCTTTCTCGGCCATTTTCACTCCTCCACCCTGAACCTGAACCATTTCAGGTGCTCGTCGAACTCCTTAAATATTTTTTCGACCATCCTGGCGTACTCCTCCTCTATCAGTAGGACGCTCTGGCTCACGCGCTCCCAGACATCGCCGGGGAGGTCGTCCAGCACGCCGTTGGAGTGGCTCCTGCCGACCCTTGTGTCGTAGTTGTAGCCAAAGAGGGCGCGGTAGAATTCTGTCGCCGGGGTCCCGCGCGATTTGACGTCCCACACGATGATGATTTTCGGCATGCGACCACTTGTTATATTTATAACAAGTCTTATAAAGCTTTTGTTATATCTATAACAACGATTTTGCGACTTTTTTCCCTTTAAGAAGGGGCGTCACCCAAAGGTTCGGCGAGGAAGATGAACGTCAAGCTGCTGGCTGCATTCATCGTCGCGATTGCCGCGGCAAGCTCGGCCGCCGGCTACGCCGCGTTCAATTCACCTTCACCCAACCAAGCTGGGGCGGCGCAGGCTTCGGCCCGCATAGAGAGGACAGCTGTCGTGGACCGCGTCGTTGACGGCGACACGATTTACCTTGTTGGCGGGGAAAAGGTCAGGATGGTCGGGGTCAACACTCCGGAGACCCGCCCTACGCCGGAGCCCGGTGGCCTGGAGGCGAAGGAGTTCACCGAGAACATCTGCCGACCTGGCGTCGAGATCGGACTGGACGTTGACGATCTGGAGCCCAAGGACAAGTACAACCGGACTCTCGCGGTGGTCTATGTGAAAGATGGAGGGGAGTGGATGAACCTGAACGCCGAGCTGCTCAGGCGGGGGCTTGCAAGGGTGTTGTTCATCCCACCATCGGAGTTCAATCCGTACGAGTGGGCTAACTGAAAAAATAATCGATTGACGTAAAATGTTGACTCAGAAGATACAAGAAATCGCAAAGTTTTTGAGAGACGAATCAAATACAAAATGATGTGCCATGGTGAACATCCTAGAGTCCGGACAGTTATCAGGGAAGAGCCAAAGAGATTGGCGCAATATTTGAGGGGAGAAAAGGGGAGTTACGAACCAATTGTAATTTCAGATTGTATGGTGGGCGCATGAAAAAAGTCAGTAAAATTAAGGTGTTGAAAATGAAAATTCGAGATTTAGGCAGGTTTAATATTTTCATTATTACAGTTGCCATTGTTTACTTAGTTGGTGATATTTTACTTTTTGGATGGGCTTTGGAGTTATACTCTCTGGGCCAAGTAGACAGATACCTTTCCATTGTCGGAATAGTTATGACCACTTTGTCGATGGCCCTTGCTTTCTCAACAATTGTGTTGCAGTCCAAACAACAAAAAAACCAGTTGCTAGAAATTGAAAATAAGCTAACCAAACTAGATGAAGTAAACAAAAAACTTGATAAATTGTTAAAACCGAAAAAGAGAAAATCTTAGCCACAACTGTGGAGGAATTATAAATTTATTTGAAACATGGAAATATTGGGTGGTGAAATAATGAAAATATCGACTAAAATTAAAAAATCGTTTGGTCTTTGGGCACCAAAAGAAAATTTAGTTTACTTTCCCAAAATAGTGATAACCCGTTCAAAAGCGCTGGTAGACAAGTATATTGCAGTAATTATTAACATCAACAATGAAAATTATTTGGGAACTTTTCGTGTTAAAGATAATTTTTGTGAAATCAGATCCACAAAACTGAATGCGATTATCCCTTTAAACATGCTAAAACTCTCCAAACGGCAAAAATATTATGGTTTAACAGAACAGGGGAGCCAAAAACATTTAGATGTGATT
>JBFLWG010000043.1:0-8693 GCA_040757795.1 Hadarchaeota archaeon (SeqCode)
GGGCTTGACGGCCGACGATGTCATGGAGTACGATTTGAAAAGGCACCTAATCAAGTTCGAAGAGGTCGACTTGAGAAGGCTGGAGCAGGTCAAGAACTACGACTGGTTCAAAAACAACAAGGAATGGCAGAAGCAGTTCAAGATGTGGAAGGAGCTGAACGGTAAGGTCGAGCTTGCGGCGCTGTCATCAAAAGGCATCACCTTCATTTCGGACAACTACATACCAAACAAGATCAAAAACAAGCAGTGGCTGGATTGATTTTCCACGGGCCGAAAATCTACCTTCTGGGGCCATAGCTCCTCATTTTTTTCTTTCTCTGCAGGAACCTGTAGACTGTCGTGTGCTCAGACCCCTTGAGAAGCATCTCGATGGCCTCCCTTGCGACGGAGATCTGCTCGGCCGTCCCGATCACCGCCACAGTCTTCCCGTACACAGAAATGTGGGTTCCGGTCTCCCGCTCCATGGCCCCCCTCGCCTTGCCTTCCTCACCTATCAGCCGCCCCCTCATCCTCTTCAGCGTCTTTTCAGAGCCGCCGACGTAGTCCCTGATGTCGAGGACGTCCATGAACTGGTCCTCCTCGAAAAGTTTGAATGCCCGCGCGGGGCTGAAGCCGCGTGAGATTGCCTTGAGCACATCGGACGCCTTCAGCGCCCCAAGTGGGTCGGCCGCGGCTTCTATCTTGGCCTCCCCGGTCTCGCTGTCAAAAGTAATCTTGGACCCCGTCCTTTTCTCTATCTCCCGCTTGACCGAGCCGTCCGGGCCTATCGCGGCGCCAATCCTTTCTTTTGGTATTCGTATGTACATCCCGCGCACCACTCAGCGGCGGTGGCTGTCCTTGAATGCAAGGCTTTCAGATGGCTCCAGCCTTCCGGAATACTTCCCCTTGATGTCGTCATAACCCAGCTGGGCGGCCTTGTCCATGGTGTAGAATAGGAGCTGGCACACCCTCATCCCCGGGTAGAGCTTGACCGGCGAGGGGTTCATGTTGAGTATCTCGAGGGTCACTGGGATGGGGCTTTTTTTGCCTGAGCCGGGGTTCACATGCCCAGAGGAGATGTGGATGAACACCCCCATCCTTGCTATTGAGGACCGGCCCTCTATCGACGCCACCAGGTCGTTGGGCACAGCCACCCTCTCTTTGGTGACACCGAGCACGAGCTGGCCGGGTTGCAGCACGAAGGGCCTGCCCTTGGTGTCGAGCAGGCGGGTGTTTCTCTTTATGGACTTCTGCTCGTGAGGGTCGACCACGCCGTCCCCCTTGAATATCCTGAAGCTGCTCCCCAGCCGCAGGTCCACCTGGCTCGGCCCTATCAGCTTGTCATCAAAAGGATCAATTACAATTCTCCCGATTTTGACGTAGGCGCGGATTTGTTCTCCAGACAGTACAGACATGGAGATCAAAGAAGACTGATTTCAACCCCACAAAAGTGTTGCGGTGTGGGATTTCATAAAGTTTGGAACCAGTTTTGTTGGCGCAGCACTAAAAACATCGTCTCTGACTAGGAAAATCTTATAATTCATTGACGCATGGATTTTACAGGGAACATGGCTCTATCCGAAGAACACTACAAGCAGCTGGTGAAGTTTGCTAACTCCCAGATAGGCAAGGCACCATTTCTGGTAAAGGACATAGCTAGGTCCAAAATCAAAGACACTCTTGCCTCGAACACTTCTGATTCTTTGCTATCTGACGCGCCTTTCATTTTAGACTACACTGTCCGGGAAGTCTTGGACGCGCTGATTGCCGCCGTGAACAAAGGGGACATTTAACAGCGTTGCGCCAGCCGTAGCACAGAAACTTTATCCCAACCGTATCCTAATGGTGCTTGGGCCGGGGTAGCGAAGCCAGGTAACGCGCACGCCTTGAGAGCGTGTGGCCCTATGGGCCTCGGGAGTTCAAATCTCCCCCCCGGCGCCATTTTTACTAAAAGTTTAAATGTGCCCCAAAAAAGAGGATAATAGTATGACCGTGAAATTAGTTCTGATTCCAGTTGTTGTCTGCGCTTTAGTGATTGCAGTGTCCGCCTTCGTCTTCCTTAAGGAAGCACCCCCTCAATCTCCCGGACAGCAGACTGGGACTCCAACGCTTCCACCTTCCGCCTTGGTTGGCAGCCTCATACAGCCATCAAATTTGGAATACAAAGGCGCTTTCAGGTTGCCAGCGGGGGTGTCTGAAACAATAGGGTGGGAGTGGGGCGGTAGTGCAATGGCATATTATCCTAGCGGCGACTCCAGCGGCGCCAGCGATGGATATCCTGGTTCGATTTTCGGAGCCGGACACAACCAGACCCACTACATCTCAGAAATAAGCATCCCCGCGCCGGCCATATCCTCAAACAAAAGCTTAAGCGATCTCAATACCGCCACAACATTGGGGCAGTTCACAAACGTGCGGTCGGGAATATCCGCGCTCGAACAAATTTACACTGATAGTGCGCTGAACTATGTTGGGATGGAATATCTGCCCGCGCAGGGATCTCAGACGAGTGGTAAACTATACTTATGTTGGGCGGCCCATTTCCAAGACGCCCCGTTGGACGTGCCATCACACATGTGGTGCGATACCAATCTAACGAACCAGCAAGGGTCCTGGCGGGTTTTAGACAACTCCTTCGTCACGCTTTACAGCACGAACAATTACATGTTCGAAATCCCAGCGAACGTGGCGGATAATTATTTCAGTGGGCGGCGGCTTGCGACCGGAAGGTATCGTGATGGCGGGTGGGGCGGAATGGGGCCAAACTTGTTCGCTGTCGCCCCTTGGGCATCGGGCAATCCGCCGGCCGCCGGCACAACCCTTCCAACCACAACACTCCTTCGCTACGCCAGCACTCACCAAGAAGGTTACCAATACGTGGGGAATTACAATTACAAGATGGACAACTACCAGCACTCCGATGAATGGGTGGGCGGGGCCTGGCTGACAGTTGATAACAGGTCCGCGGTGATTTTCATGGGGACAAAGGGGACTGGCAGTAAAAATGCCTGGTACGGATATCCCAACGGTCTTGTTTGGCCGGACGAAGCCCCTTTCCCATCAGAACCAAGTTATCCATTTGAAGAGCGGGGATGGTGGACTGAAAGTTTCGAAGCGCGAATCTTGTTTTACAACCCCCTTGATTTAATAGCCGTGGCCAACGGTTCCAAGCAACCGCACGAGCCACAGCCCTATGCAAGCATGAGCATTGACAACTTCCTGTTTAACATCGACAAAATGAATCACCCCGACTTCGCCGATTCCCTGAATAAATACCGCATCAGCGCATGTTCTTACGATCGTTCAAATCAACTGTTGTACATCTTTGAATATCGCGGGGATTCAGAGACAGACCGGCCGCTTTGCCACGTTTTCAAAATAAATTAAAGACTGAACATCGCGGCACAAAACTATTCATCGTGCAAATTTGGGGAAAGGTAAATAAGCGGCGAAAATCGACCGATGTTCATGCGAGTAATCGGCCTCGATATAGAAACCATGGGGCTGGATCCCGAGAGCAAGTCAATAACAGCTATTGGACTGGGCATCCCTGAAAAAAAGCAGTTTACTGTGCATTTCGTCAGGAAGCCGCTGCAGGAGCGCAATGCCTTGAAATGGTTGCATAAAAAAATACAGCAGAACCTCCCCTGCAGGGTCGTGACATGGCGGGATTTTGACGTGGATTTCATCCGCGTCAGGGCGAAAATCAACAGGGTCAGCGACCCGCTTGCCAGCGCGTCGGAACTCCTAGACCTGCACGAGTGCGCTTTGGATTCAATAGTGCCGGACGGAGGAGACATCCACCTGACCGATGCCGCAAACATGTTTGGGTTAAACAACAGGAAAACACCGTCAAGAGAGATGCCGGCCCTTTACGTACGCTGGCTCGCCGGAGACACAGGCGCTCGCGAGAAAATAGTTTCGCACTGCCACGAGGACATATTCATGATGCTGGGGGTTTACAGCGTGCTGAAGTCAAAATGCCACAATGTGAAGAAGTTGGCCGGGTTGAGCGGGCCGGTCCGTTTATTTTAGCAAAAAGAACAGTATATCGGTGGCATGAAGCGTTACGAGTGGGTCGAGCATCCATCCGACATAGGGTTCCGCGCGTACGGCCGAAGCCTGGCGGAAGCTTTCGAAAACGCGGCTCTGGCGCTCCTTGAGGTGATGACCGACACAAACAAAGTGGAGCCTCTTGAGAAAGTTGAAGTCGACCTGAAGGCGAAGGACGAGGGGGCGCTGCTTTACGACTGGCTGGACAGGCTGATTTACCTGCACGACTCCAGAAACCTTGTGATGTCAAAGTTCAAGGTGGAAATCTCCCATGTTGGGGAAGGCCTGAAGCTCCATGCGAGCGTCATGGGGGAGAAGTTCGACCCGAAAAAACACGAGGAGCGGACGGCCGTCAAGGCGATGACATACCACATGATGGAGGTCAAGCAGGGCAAGGATGGATGTTCAGTGCAGGCGGTCGTCGACATCTGACCCAAAACCCCCATTTTTTAAACAGGCAGCTTGAGTCATAAATCGAGGCGACGGCATGGATGAATATGAAGTGAGGGACGGTTTGTATTACAGCCGGGAGCACGAGTGGGTGAAGGCAGATGGGAACCTTGCGAAGATCGGGATAACAGACTACGCCCAGAAAAAGCTCGGAGACATTGTCTATGCTGAACTGCCGGATGCTGGAAAGGAGGTAAGGCAGGTGGCTGAGCAGAAGACGAAGGACATGGAGCTGGGGGCTCTCGAGTCCATCAAGGCGGTTTCCGCAATATACAGCCCCATAAGCGGCACAGTGAAAGAGGTCAACAAATCCCTTCAGGAAAGGCCCGAGCTCGTCAACACCAGCCCGTACGACGAGGGTTGGATCTGCGTGATAGAGGCTGAAGATCTGGGCGCGGAGCTCAAGAACCTGATGGGCTCAAAAGGTTACTCGGAATACCTGAAAAAACTGAAGTAGCTGGTTTAATGGGACGCCAGTTCATTCCTAGCACGCGGGAATCCCGGGAGGAAATGCTGAGGGAGATCGGAGTTTCAGGGATAGACGCCCTTTTCGCCGACATCCCCGCCGACATCAGGCTGGAGCGCAAGCTGAACATCCCGGAGGGAGTCGCCGAGCCCGATGTCAGGAGCCACGTGAAAAGCATGCTTTCCAAGAACAGACCCTTCACAGAGATGCCAACCTTCATAGGCGGAGGAGTCTGGCCCCACCATGTTCCGGCCCATGTAAAATCGATAGTAAATCGCTCGGAATTTTTGACGGCTTACACTCCCTATCAGCCGGAGGTGAGCCAGGGGATGCTCCAGGCGCTTTTCGAGTACCAGAGCCTGGTGGCGGAGCTGGTCGGGCTGGACGTCGCAAATTCGTCAATGTATGACTGGTCGACCGCCGTTGGGGAGGCGGCCCTAATGTGCGCCCGCGTGACCAGCAAAAGAAGGTTCCTAGTTCCCAGGCTAATGTCCCCCGAGCGGCTGTCGGTGCTGAAGAACTACACCGCCGGGGCTGCTCTCGAGGTGGCAGAGGTGGCCCACGACGAAGAGACCGGGCAGATCAGGTTCGATGATTTGAAGGAGAAGCTGGAGGGAGGGGCCGCCGGGGTCTACGTTGAGAACCCGGGCTACATCGGCTTCTTGGAAACCGGAGTGCAGGAGATAGCCGACGAGGCCCACAAGGCCGGGGCGCTTTTCGTGGTCGGCGTCAACCCGATCTCTCTGGGTCTGCTCAAGCCGCCCGGCTACTACGGGGCGGACATAGTCGTTGGCGAGGGCCAGCCGCTGGGCAACTCCGTGAGCTTTGGGGGCCCGACTTTGGGGATGTTCGCGTGCCGCGGCGAGCAGAAGCTGGTCAGGCAGCTTCCAGGCAGACTCATAGGGATGACCACAACCCTCGGTGGCAACGTCCGCGGGTACACCATGGTCCTGCAGACCAGGGAGCAGCACATAAGGAGGGAGCGCGCCACCTCTAACATCTGCACCAACGAGGCCCTCTGCGCCGTCGCGGCCGCCGCATACCTTGCTTCAATGGGGCCGTCGGGGCTCCGGGAGGTTGCCGAGGTCTGCGCGGCCAACGCCAAGTATGCCATGAAAAAGCTGGGCAAGGTGAAGGGGCTGAAAGTGCCTGTTTTCAATTCCCCGCACTTCAACGAGTTCACATTAAAATGCACGAAGAAGGGGATCAGCATCGAGAAGTTCAACGCGAGGCTGCTGAAGCTCGGGGTGCACGGAGGAAAGCCTGTCCGGGGGGAGTTCCCCGATCTCGGGGAGACGTCGGTCCTCTGCACGACGGAGCTGCACACAAAGGATGACATAGACAAGCTGGCCGAGGCGGCGGCGAGTGTCATGGAGGGTGGAAGATGAAGTACAGGCAGGCTCGGTGGTCGTTCAACGGAAGCCTTGAGCCGACCGTTTTTGAGATCGGGGGGAAGGGGAGGCGAGGCGCAGCTGTCGGCAGGGAGCTGCCGGCAAAGCCGGACATCCCGGATGATTTCATCAGGGCATCGCTCGACCTGCCCGAGCTTTCCGAGCCCGAGGTCGTCCGCCACTACACACGCCTATCCCAGATGAACTTCGGCGTCGATTCAGGGTTCTACCCTCTCGGCTCCTGCACCATGAAGTACAACCCGAAAATATGCGATGAGCTCGCCGGCCTCGAGACGGCTACGAATATCCACCCCTACCAGGCAGAGGAGACCGTGCAGGGGGCCCTTGAGCTGATGTACTGGCTCGAGCGCTTCTTGGCAGAGATAGGGGGCGTCTCGCGCGTCTGTCTGCACCCGGCGGCTGGCGCCCACGGGGAGCTTCTCGGGATGCTGCTGGTCCAGGCCTACCTGAGGTCAAAGGGCGAGGTGAGGGCCGAAGTCATAGTTCCCGACTCGGCTCACGGGACGAACTTCACGAGCGCGGCGATGGCTGGGTTCAACGTCGTGGTGGTGCCGTCCGACTCGCGCGGCAGGGTTGACATCGAGGCACTCAGGAAGGCGGTCTCCGAGAAGACGGCGGCGCTGATGCTCACAAACCCCAACACCCTCGGGCTGTTCGAGGGAGGCATACTTGAAATAGCAAAAACCGTCCACGATGCGGGTGGCCTGCTCTACTACGACGGAGCCAACCTCAACGGCATCATGGGCAAGGCCAGGCCGGGGGACATGGGCTTTGACATCGTCCACTTCAACCTTCACAAGACTTTCTCCACTCCTCACGGCGGGGGCGGGCCCGGTTCCGGCCCTGTCGGGGTGGTTGAGTCTCTTGAGGAGTTCCTGCCAATCCCATCCGTCGAGAGAGACGAGAAGCGCGGGAGGTTTTACCTTGACTTCAACAGGCCAAAATCAATCGGGAAGATCAAGTCTTTCTACGGGAACTTTGGGGTTCTCGTCAGGGCTTACACATACATCCTGATGATGGGCGCGGACGGCTTGGAGGAGGCCACCGAGGCGGCCGTGCTGAACGCCAACTACATAATGAAAAAGCTACAGGCCGTGAAGGGTTTTGAGCTGAAGCTCGACGGCCCCTGCAAGCACGAGGTCGTGTTCAGCGCCGAGCCCCTCAAGACAGAGAAGGGGGTGTCCGCCCGCGATGTTTCGAAGAGCCTGCTGGACTACGGGCTCCACGCCCCGACCTACTACTTCCCGCCGATAGTTCCGGAAGCCCTGATGATCGAGCCAACGGAGACCGAGCCAAAGGAGGAACTGGACAGGTTCATCTCGGCGCTCGCGAAGATAGCCGAGGAGGCGGACACGAAGCCGGAGAAGCTGCGCTCGGCGCCCACCGGGACCGCGATTGGAAGGCTGGACGAGGTGAAGGCCTCGCGCGACCCGATCTTGAGCTGGAGGATGTACAAGTCAAAAGCTTCCTCCGGTCAGCAGTCGTCTGTTTGAGTTTCCAGATTAATTTTTGTGTGTCGACAACGTCACGATTTTCACGCTATCGGCATCGACCGACATCAACAACCCGCCAGCGCCAAAATTGATTTACCCGGAGAACGGCTCCGCGACCGACAACACGCCCGAGTTCAAGTGGTCCTCTGTTGATGACCGTTCGGGCGTCTCCTACGAGCTGCAGTATTCAAACAGCGATAACTTCCCGGAGAGCTGGCTCGAGGGCTGGGGCTACCGCCGCCCCGTGACCGTCGCGATGGACGCGAACCCCGAGCATATGGAGGTGCCCGAGCCCGTGACCGACGGCTTGGGGCGGTGCAAGTCCAGGAGTGAAACAATTGTACCTTGAGTAACTTTTTTATACTATTGACTACATTATGTATTCATGCTCGAATCAATCATGGGTTCAAAAACTAGGGTCAGGGTCATGGCACTCTTTCTTCTCAACCCGGACAGAAAATTGTACGTTAGAGAACTCGCGAGAAAAACGGGCGCCAACATTAATTCTGTCAGGAGGGAGCTGAACAAATTGGAGTCCATAGGACTGTTGAAAAGTGAAGTGGTTGCCAACATGAAGTACTACACTGTGGACAGGAAAATGCCCATTTATGATGAGCTGAAAAGCATGTTTTTGAAGACGGAGGGGATAGGCGAGATGATAAAAAACAATTTGTCCTTGTTGGGAGATATAAAACTTGCTTTTATCTACGGCTCATTTGCAAAGGGGAAAGAACAGTTGAAAAGCGATGTCGACTTAATGATTGTCGGAAAAGTCGATGAGCGAAAACTCGTGCCTCTTGTCAAAAAGCTGGAGGAGAGGCTCTCGAGAGAAATAAACTA
>JBFLWG010000044.1:0-8679 GCA_040757795.1 Hadarchaeota archaeon (SeqCode)
GATTCTCACCATCCCTATCAGGGTGAACGACCACAACATCGAGGAGCTCCGCAACTTCGTCAGGAGGGGCCCCGACATATACCCGGGCGCGAATTACGTCATCAGCCCGGACCGCAAGAGGTACGACCTTCGGTACGCCGACAGGGAGGAGCTTGCCGGCAAGCTGGAGCGGGGATTCTCGGTTGAGCGCCACCTCAAGGACGGTGACATAGTACTCTTCAACAGGCAGCCTTCCCTTCACAGGATGTCGATAATGGCACATGAGGTGAAGATTCTGCCAGGCAGGACTTTCAGGCTCAACCTGAGCGTGTGCCCCCCATACAACGCCGACTTTGACGGGGACGAGATGAACGTCCACGCCCCCCAGACCGAAGAGGCTCAGGCTGAGGCAAGGATTCTCATGAGGGTCCAGGAGCAGATACTCTCTCCAAGGTTTGGCGGCCCCATCATCGGCGGAATACAAGAGCACATCACAGGGGCCTACCTCCTCACCAAAAGGGACACCAAGCTGACAAGGGAGCAGGCCCAGATGATCCTCGCGAAGGCAAGCATCTTCGAGGACCTGCCAAGGCCTGCCTTCAGGGAGAAGGACGGGGAGCGCTGGAGCGGCAAGCAGATATTCAGCATGCTTCTGCCAAAGAAGCTCAACCTCAAGTTCAAGGCGAAGGTCTGCGAGAACTGCGTGCGCTGCAAGGAGGATGGGTGTGAAGTCGACGCCTATGTCGTCATAAAGGACGGAGAGCTGGTGTCAGGCGTGATCGACGCGAGAAGCTACAAGGCGCTCGACAGGTGCGAAATACTCGACAGGATAGTCAAAGACTACGGGACGACGACCGCGCGAGAATTCCTTGACAAGCTAACGAAAATATCCATAGCATCTGCCATGATGATCGGTTTCACGACAGGGATAGATGATGAAGACATCCCGGCCGAAGCTGCCGA
The DNA here is from genome assembly GCA_040757795.1 of Hadarchaeota archaeon (SeqCode). GTDB lineage: Archaea > Hadarchaeota > Hadarchaeia > Hadarchaeales > Hadarchaeaceae > DYTO01. Next base: position 943 of record JBFLWG010000044.1, read on the forward strand.
GAGGATAGCCGATGTCCTAAGCGAGGCGAAAGAAAAGGTGAACAAGCTGATAGAAGTTTACAACGCAGGGGAGCTGGAGCCACTGCCGGGCAGGTCCTTGAAAGAGACACTTGAGATGAGGGTCATGGAAACTCTGGCTGAGGCCAGGGACGCCACGGGGACGATAGCCGAAAAATACCTCGGGATGGACAACCACGCGGTCATCATGGCCAGGACCGGAGCCCGAGGCAGCATGCTCAACCTCACCCAGATGGCCGCCTGCGTGGGGCAGCAGTCGGTAAGGGGCGAGAGGATAAGCCGCGGATACAGGAGGCGCACCCTCCCCCACTACAAGATGGGGGACCTGGGGGCCGAGGCTCGGGGTTTCATAAGCTCAAGCTACAAGCGGGGGCTGGAGCCATTGGAGTTCTTTTTCCACGCCATGGGTGGCCGGGAGGGCCTTGTCGACACGGCTGTCAGGACTGCCCAGAGCGGATACCTCCAGCGCCGGCTGATCAATGCCCTGCAGGACCTCAGGGTTGAGTACGACGGAACAGTGAGGGACGACAGGGCCGCGATAGTGCAGTTCACTTACGGTGAGGACGGCGTCGACCCGGCCAAAAGCGACAGCGGGAAGTCGGCTAACGTGGCGAAGATCATCGACAGGGTGATGGGTGAGTAGATGGCAGGGGTGTCTCCAGAAACTATCAAAGCCGAGGTCCAGAAGCTGAAGAACCAGGTCCCGGAGCTAGTGATTCAGAAGCTGCAGTCGGAACTGGTCAGGGTGGGCAAGGAAAGAGCGATAACTAGGGAGCAGCTGGAAAAAATCATCGATGAGTCAAGAAATGCCTACGTCAAAGCCATCGTGGAGCCTGGCGAGGCCGTGGGGACGGTGGCGGCGCAGTCAATGGGGGAGCCTGGGACGCAGATGACGCTCAGGACGTTCCACTATGCTGGTGTCGCCGAGCTTAACGTCACCCTTGGTCTGCCGAGGCTGATAGAAATACTGGACGCGAGGAAGACGCCGTCGGCGGCCCTCATGACAATTTACCTAAAAGAAAAATACGCCAACAGCAAGGCAAGAGCCACGGAATTCGCGCAGAAGATAGAGATGACAACAGTTAATGACGTCTCGATAGTCTCCGAGACCGACCTGATAAACATGGTCTTTGTTGTCACCCTTGACCGCACCAGGCTCACCAAGAGGGGGCTCACTCCCACCCAGGTTTCGAACACCATAAAGGACAACCTGAGCCTTGACGCGACGCTGGACGGGTACAAGCTTAGGATCAAGCCTGCCGTCCAGAGCATTTCGGAACTCAGGAGGATCTCGAACCGTGTCAGGACCCTCCCTCTCCAGGGGGTAAAGGGGATATCCAGGGTTCTCGTGAAGCTCGAGGGGGATGAGTATGTTGTCTACACCGAGGGGTCCAACCTGCAGGCGGTGCTTGAAATGTCGGAAGTCGACCAAACCAGGACCTCGACAAACAACATCCACGAGATTGTGGAAGTTCTTGGGGTAGAAGCCGCGAGGAACGCGATAATAAACGAGACTTTGAAGACGCTGGAAGAGCAGGGGCTGGATGTGGACCTCCGGCACATAATGCTGGTCGCGGACACCATGACCGCCACGGGAGCCATCAAGCCCGTTGGGAGGCACGGCGTGAGCGGCGAAAAGGCCAGCGTGCTGGCCAGGGCCTCGTTCGAGATAACCACGAACCACCTTCTGGACGCATGCATTCACGGGGAGTCCGACAAGCTGTATGGGGTAATAGAAAACGTGATTGCCGGACAGCCCATTCCTTTGGGCACCGGCTCCGTCGAACTTGTACGGAGAGAGGAGAAGGGTGGACGTAAATAAGGAGATAGGGCAGGCGATCGCGACAGGCGAGGTGGCTGTCGGCATCAAAAGGACAGCAAAAGCCCTGAAGCGCGGCAGCGCCAAGCTTGTGATAGTCGGGTCAAACTGCCCGGAAAACGCTCTAGCCGATATAAAGCATTACGCGAAAATTGCCGGAGTACCTGTGCACGCATTTTCTGGCGACAGCGGCGAGCTGGGTCTTGCATGCGGCAAACCATTTACAGTGAACGCCATTGCAATAGTAGACCAGGGAAGTTCCAGCATTCTCAGCGCGGTGGAAAGAAGATGACGGTGAAGCTAAGTTCTGAAGAGCTAAGATATATCGCACTCTTTGAGGGCCTCACTGGCGCAAGAATCAAGGACTGTGTGGTTGACGAGGACCACGGCCTTGTGACTTTTGTCGTCTCGGAGGGAGACATGGGACTGGCAATCGGCAAGGGGGGCATCAGGATAAAGAAGGTCAAGAACGCAATCGGGAAAACTGTCGGTGTCTTTGAATATTCTGACGACCCTGAGGGTTTCCTGAAAAACATTTTGAAACCTGCCAAGGTGAACTCGGTGAAGTTCAAGGAGGAGGGGGATAGGAGAGTTGCCGAGGTCACGGTCGACCCCATGGACAAGGGGGTTCTTCTGGGTAAAGGTGGCAAAAGGATCCTGAACGCGAAAAAGCTCGCGCAGAGGCATCACCAGATCGGCGACATCGTTGTAAAGTGATGGATTTAAAGCACCTGATTTGCAATTGTTTAGGGTTAACATGAAGTCACCTAAAGGAGAGTTCGCGGCGCGGAAGCTTTCGCTAACGAGGCAGAGGTTCAGGTGGAAGAGCGCAAGGTACAAGACGCGGGCGCTCAGGCTGAAGGAAAAGGCAGACCCGCTTGAGGGCTCCCCACAGGCGAAGGGGATAGTCCTGGAGAAAGTGGGGATAGAGGCGAAGCAGCCAAACTCCGCCATCAGGAAATGCGTCAGGGTGCAGCTTGTCAAGAGCGGGCGCCAGGTCACCGCCTTCGCGCCGGGGGACGGTGCAATCGGGTTCATCGACGAGCATGACGAGGTCGTGATCGAGGGCATCGGCGGGGCGAAAGGGGGGGCTTACGGCGACATCCCGGGCGTCAGATACAGGGTCACCAACGTCAATGGGATATCACTGAAGGAACTTGTGAAGGGCAGGAAGGAGAAGCCCACGAGGTGATTGTCTGGTTTTCAAGTACTTTGGCGAATGGGGCGTCGAAGATGTTGTCATAAAGGATTCCGGCCTTAAGCAATACATCCGGCTGGAGCCCAAGCTAGTCCTGCACAGCGGGGGCAGGCAAGCCGAGAAGCTGTTCGGCAAGTCGGATGTGCCGATAGTCGAGAGGCTCATCAACAAGATCATGAGGTCTGGGCCTGGCGCCAGGAAGTTGGGCGGCAAAATAATAAGGGGCGTGGGCGCCACTGGAAAAAAGCACAAGGCTTACAACATTGTGAAAAAATCTTTCAAAATCATCTCGGAAAAAACCAATAAGAACCCTGTACAGGTCCTCGTCAACGCCGTCCAGAATGCCGCGCCGAGGGAAGAGACCACCCGCATAACATACGGTGGGATCTCATACTACGTGGCTGTGGACGCGGCGCCCCAGAGAAGGCTTGACTCCGCAATCAAGAACCTGGCCGCGGGGGCTTTTTCAGCATCTTTCAACACAAAGAAACCCATGGAGGTGTGCCTGGCCGAGGAGATAATCATGGCTTCAAACAACGATGTGAAGAGCTTCTCTGTGGCGAGAAAAGAGGAGCTGGAAAGGATAGCCAAGGGGGCCAGGTAAACCTTTTTATACGGTTATGAGGATGAAAAATAGCGAGAGGTGCAGAACATGGCAACGAAACCACACATGAACCTTGTGACGATCGGTCATGTCGACCACGGAAAGTCCACCACAATGGGGCGGCTGCTCTTCGAGAAGGGGGTCGTCAAGGAGGAAGAGGTAAAGAAGTTCGAGGCGATGGGGGACAAGGGCAAGTCATTCAAGTTCGCTTGGGTCATGGACGCCCTGAAGGAGGAGAGGGAGAGGGGCCTGACAATAGACCTGGCCCACAAAAAATTTGAAACTGAAAAGTATTACTTCACAATCATAGACGCTCCCGGCCACAGGGACTTTGTCAAGAACATGATCACCGGGGCCAGCCAGGCTGACGCCGCGGTGCTGGTGGTGGCGGCCGACGACGGGATAATGCCTCAGACAAGGGAGCACGCCGCGCTTTCGTTCACACTCGGGGTGGCGCAGCTGGTGGTCGCGATAAACAAGATGGACCTTGTGGAGTACAAGCAGGACGTCTTCAACAAGCTCAAGGCTGAAATAATCGACCTGCTCAAGGCCGTGGGGCACAGGGCCCCTGAAAAGTTCATTTTTGTGCCGCTCTCGGCGTTCAACGGGGAAAACGTGAGCAAGAAGAGCGAGAAGATGAAGTGGTACACGGGGCCGGTGCTTTACGAGGCCTTGGACAGCTTCACGGTGCCGGAGAAGCCCCTCGACAAACCCCTCAGGGTGCCCGTCCAGGACGTTTACTCCATAACTGGGGTGGGGACGGTGCCGGTGGGGAGAGTGGAAACCGGTGTGATCAAAGTGGGCGACACGATAATTTTCGAGCCTGCCGGCGTGACCGGCGAGGTAAAGTCGATAGAGATGCACCACGAGCAGATTCAGAAGGCTGAGCCGGGGGACAATATTGGCTTTAACGTCAGGGGCGTTGACAAGGCGGCCGTCAAGAGGGGGGACGTGATTGGGCACCCGCAAACGCCTCCGAAGGTTGTGAAGGATTTCAAGGCGAGGATTGCGGTGCTCCAGCACCCGACGGCTGTGGCCGCGGGCTACACTCCTGTGTTCCACGCTCACACCGCGCAGGTTGCCTGCACGTTGACAGAAATCGTGAACAAGCTCGACCCCAAGACGGGCGAGCCGCTCCCGGAAAAGCCGGAGTTCATAAAGAAGGGTGACCTTGCCACGATTCTTGTAACGCCGACAAGGCCGATGGTTCTGGAAAAGGCATCTGAGATACCACAGCTCAGCAGGTTCGCCATCAGGGACATGGGGATGACGGTGGCCGCGGGCGTTTGCATAGACTCCACCCTCGCAAAGTAGGTCTTTTTATCCATGCCCCATAATTAGGTGGGATGCACTTGCAGAAAGCACGGATAAAGCTCTCGAGCACCGACATACAAAAGCTCGGTGAGGTATGTAACCAGGTGAAGGGGATAGCCGAGCGGGCGGGAGTGTCCTACATTGGGCCGGTTCCGCTCCCGACCAAGAAAATCAAGATAACAAACAGGAAATCACCGGATGCAGAGGGGACTCCGACATTTGACCGCTGGGAGATGAGGATCCACAGGCGGCTCATCGACATCCAGGCCGACGACCGCGCGATGAGGCAGCTCATGAGGATACAGGTCCCTGAAGAGGTCTCAATCGAAGTCGAGCTGAAAACTTAGTATTCTTGGCGCGGACCTGTGGGGCTTTGCAAAACTAAAGTATTATTTTATTTAACAAAAGCAAGATTTCGTGTTTTTCAGGCTGTTCATCCGATGGCGGATTCAAAGTTGTTTTTACTCCTTCCGGACTTCATCAAACAGCTCGATTGGCTCCTTTGTCTTCACGCCGAGCTTCCTGAAGTACTTGACCAGCTTCTCGATGTCGCGCATGAGCAACTCGTCAGCCATCGGGTTCCTGACGTCTGTCCCGAGCGAGAAGTCTATTATGACCGGCTCGGGGGTCAGGAGAACATTGTACTCGCTTAGGTCGGAATGAACGAGCTTGGCCTTCTGGTAGAGAAGCTTCACGGCTGCGGCAAGGGCCTCAAAAACTTTCTCGGGGTCTTTCGGGCGGGAGTCTTTCATTCTGGGGTAAGGTGTCCCCTTTTTCCCGAGAAATTCCATCACCAAAACATTTTTCTCCTGGTCTATCGGCTTCGGGGCCGGGACGCCTGCCTCCACAGCTCTTTTCAAGTTCCTGAACTCCCTCGAGGCCCACGCCGAGATGACGGCCCTCCTGTCGTTTGAGATGCCTTCAAACCTCGGGTCGGCTGCGAGGTAGCGGTGCATGCTCTTGAAGTCTGATGTGGCCAGGCGGTAAATCTTGATTACCACGTATTTCTTGTTTTTATCCAGAGCATAGAAAATGTTGGCTTCCTTCCCGGTTGATATTGTGCCACCGAACAGATCAAAGACTCCTGTGTTCATCATGTGATACAAGGTTAGAAGGGTCGAGCTATCGAAAACCCGCTCCATGATTTTGTAAGTCTCAGAGTCCTTTTTGAGGCGCTCCAGCTTGTGGCGATCCAGTCCTCGCAGAAAAGTTTCAAGATTTGGCGACAATCGGGACTCCTACTCCCAGATGCCCTTCCTTTTCAGCCATTCGACTTGCGTGCGCGTGTAGCGGTAGAGTATGTCGCCCCTCTCATTTCCTTGCACAGGCCAAGGTTGAACTATCACCACATCACCCTCGCGCACCCAAAGGCGCTTTCTTATCTTCCCTTTTATCCTACCGTTCCTGACGTGGCCGTCCCTGCAGCGCACGCGGGCCCTGTCGAAGCCGAACATCTGTTCCACCAAACCAAGAACCTCGCCTGACTTCGGCAGGCGGAGCCTCTCAATCTCCTCCTCCGGCTTGAACTTCGGCATCAGGACCCTCCAGCCCTCTTGTCCCAGAGCAGTCGGTTGACGCCGTTGACCATCGCCTGGACGCTCGCCATTATTATGTCTCCGCTGGTGCCCCTCGCTGTTACTATCCTCTTCCCGTCCGTGAGCTTGACGACAACATTGACCACGGCGTCAGTTCCTCCAGAGATGGCATCCACGTGGTACTCCTGCAGACGTATTTTTGAAATCCCCTCCACCACCTCCCGTATGGCGTGCATCGCCGCGTCAACCGGCCCGATCCCAACGCCGGACTTCGTCACCTCCTTGTCCCCAAACTTCACCTTGACAGAGGCAGTAGGCGTTACCTTGTTGCCACTCAGGACCGTGAGCTCCAGCAGCTGGACCATATCCGCAAAACTTCGTCCCATGACAGAGTCAACTACGGCCCGGAGTTCAGTGTCTGTCACTAGCTTGCCCTGATCCCCCAGGCGCTTGACCTGCTCAAATACATCGGCCACCTGCTCCTTCGTGGGATTTAGGCCCATCTTTTTCATCTCGTTCTCGATGGCGTGTGAACCAACATGCTTTCCGAAGACTAGCTTCCTGGTCTGCCCTACTTTTTCAGGAGGTATCGGCTCGTAAGTCGGCGGGTAGATAAGAACCCCGTGGGTGTGGATACCAGCGCCGTGTGTAAATGCGTTCTCTCCAACAACAGGCTTGTTTGACGAAATTGGAAGTCCGGTAAGGCGTTCCACGAGTTTTGAGGTTTGGTACAACTTGTTCATCTTCACTCCCGTCCGGATGCCTTTGAACTGGTCCAGAGCCAACACCACCTCCTCAAGGGGCGCGTTTCCTCCCCTTTCGCCCAAACCATTGACCGTAACGTGGACCTCTCTGGCCCCGCCCTCGACGCCAGCCAAAGTGTTCGCCGTCGCCAGCCCAAAGTCGTTATGACAGTGAACGGCCACAGGAACCTTCAGCCTGCTCGCCAAGTCTGAGTATAACTTCCTTGACGTCTCCGGTGTTAGCACGCCGACTGTGTCGCAGGCACACACCCTGTGCGCGCCAAGTTTAACTGCACCGGAAAAAAGCTTCCTCAAAAACACTGGATCCGTCCGGCTCGCGTCCTCTGAGGAAAACTCCACGCTGAGTCCGTGGTCAATTGCGTGCTCCGCCGTGTCATAGGCCATCTTTGTTATCTCCTGCTTGGATTTCTTGAGCCTGTACTTCAGGTGAATGTCTGACGTGGGGACGACGAGGTGAATGCCATCAACGTCGCATGATAGGGCTG
>JBFLWG010000045.1:0-8278 GCA_040757795.1 Hadarchaeota archaeon (SeqCode)
GGTTCGATTTCATTTTGACCCTCGCTGCGGCCATGCTTGTTTACTCTGGAAGCGAGTTTGTGTTCGGGATGGGCACAGGAGCAATCGCGATTCTTTTTTTCGGGCTCATGCTGGGGAACTCGGGAAGCTTTTCCAAGGTTACCAAGCGAAGGTACACACTCGCGCCAAACATCCTGGAATTTCACTCAGGAATCACATTTGCCATGAGGTCGTTTTTCTTCGTCTATCTGGGGTTGGTCGCCACTATAAGGATGGAATACCTGTTCTACGGCGTGGTCCTCTCTGCGGCACTGATGATCTTCAGATTGGTCGCCGTCCAGCTTGCCATGGTCGGAACATTCATCAGCAAGCCGGAGATGAATCTCATGAGGGTCATGGGTACAAAGGGGCTGGTGGCCGCGGCCCTGACACAGATCCCGGCAACGTACGGGGTTCCTGGGGCAGAGCTTATCCAGAACATCGCGTTTGTCGTGATACTTTCAACCACAATCTACGCAGCAGTTGGGACGGCCGTCATCGCACGTGGAAAACACCTTTGAAAAAATGGTTACAAAAGTTTATTTGCCTGGAGGACGACATTAGTTGCCCAATGATGTCACGACATCGTCTGAGGATGCGATGATTTGAATGATGGGCGGACTGAGGGCGTCAATTCCCCGCTGCCAGTGCATTATTCAAAAGCGAACAGCGTCAAGGTGTTCTTGATGCCGGTTATTCTCTGAAGCTTCTGCGTGACTATTTCAGCGACCTCTCCGAACTTTTTCGCCTGCAGCTTCGCAACAATGTCGTGCGGGCCCGCGACGGAGTATGCCTCGACCACCCCTTCGGTTTTCCTGATGGCCGCCAGAATCTGATTTATCTTTTTCGCGTCGGCGCTGATGAGGACAAACGCAAGAGGCATCTGGGTTACCCGACCTTTGGGACCTTGGCCAGAGCTTCCTTGACAAGCTCGGCCGGGTATTCATAATCTATGAGCTTGCCCTGCTGGAAAGAGTCGTATGCACCGAGATCGAAGTGCCCGTGGCCGCTGTTGTTGAACAGTATAACCTTCTTTTCCCCAGTCTTCTTGCACCTCAGAGCCTCGTCCACTACCGCGGTCACAGCGTGTGCGGTCTCAGGAGCGATGATGAACCCTTCCGTCTGTGCGAACAGCTTCGCCGCCTCGAAGACTTTTGTCTGGTGGTAAGCTGTAGCATTCATGAAGCCATCGTGCGTCAACTTGCAGAGCAGCGGGGCGTCGCCGTGATATCTCAGGCCTCCCGCGTGGATGGGCGGCGGCACATAAGTGTGGCCAAGCGTGTACATCTTCAGCAGAGGGGTCATGGCAGCCGTGTCCCCAAAGTCATAAGTGTACAGCCCCTTCGTCAGCGTTGGGCATGACATCGGCTCGCATGAGACGGCCTCAAGCCCCTTTTGCTTTCCAGTGAGCTTGTCCGCCATGAATGGGAAAAGCAGGCCGGAGTAGTTGCTCCCGCCACCGACGCATCCGAGAATGACGTCAGGATAGTCGCCCGCCATCTCCATCTGCTTCTTCGCCTCAAGCCCGATGACGGTCTGGTGGAGCAGCACATGGTTGAGCACGCTACCGAGCGAGTATTTGGTGTCATCGTGCGTCACAGCGTCCTCAATGGCTTCCGAGATCGCTATCCCGAGGCTGCCTGAGCAGCTCGGGTCGTCCTGAAGCACCTTCTTCCCAAAGTTTGTCCTTGTGCTGGGGCTTGGCACGCACTCCGCTCCCCAGGTCTCCATAAGAATCCTCCTGTAAGGCTTCTGATCGTAGCTGACCCTTACCATGTAGACGGTGCACTTGAGGTCGAAAAGCATGGTTGCGAAGGCAAGGGAGCTTCCCCACTGCCCTGCGCCGGTCTCTGTGGCCAGCCTCTGCACCCCTTCTTTCATGTTGTAGTAGGCCTGGGCGACGGCGGTGTTTGGCTTGTGGCTGCCGGGCGGGCTAACGCCCTCCCACTTGTAGTAAATCTTGGCAGGGGTCTTCAGGGCCTTCTCAAGCTTCACGGCCCTGTAAAGCGGGCTGGGCCGCCATATCCTGTAAACTTCCCGGATTTCTTCAGGGATGGTGATCCAGCGCTCGCGGCTGACCTCCTGCTTGATGAGCTCCAGCGGGAAGACCCGCGACAGGGCCTCCGGACCTATGGGTTCCTTGGTGGCCGGGTTCAGAGGAGGTTCAAGCGGCGTTGGCAGATCCGCCTGGATGTTGTACCAGGACTTGGGAATCTCATTCTCGTCAAGGATGAACTTGGTCTGGGTCATTTTCTCCAGCTCTGTTTCTGAATGGGCTAATTTAAAGCTTTAGTGGGCAAAAATGTCAGCGTATGATAGAAATCATTTTGCAGCTGCCGATAGGCTTTATGGTGGCGCTCTCGGGGGCGCTGATTCCCGGTCCGATGTTCGCCTTCGTCGTCTCCAAGACTGCGTCTTCCGGCGCCAAGGCGGGGTTCCTCGCGGCAGTCGGCCACATCCTTGTCGAGTTTTGCCTGCTTGTTCTGATCGCCCTCGGCCTAGGAGTGGCTCTGAGCGGCCAGTCGTTCCAGTCGGCGGTGTTTGCTGTCGGCGGCGTCTCCCTCGTCCTGATTTCCATCCTTACGCTATCCAAGTTGAAGACGGTGGGGCAGCAGTCGAAGGCGCCGGCAGATTATCGCCCGTTAGTGGGAGGGGTCCTCTTCAGCACAGTGTTCAACCCCACGGTGTTCTTGTGGTGGGCGACCGTCGGCACGGTAATGCTTGCGGAGGCCTGGGTGGCAGCATCCGCCGCAGGTGTTGTGGCCTGGTTGACAGGCCATTTCCTCGCGGACATCAGCTGGTTCTCCTTCGTATCTTACTCAGTGCACAAGGGCAAACGTTTCATGGGTGAGAGAGGACATCGCGCGCTGCTGGCGGCGTGCGGGCTGATCCTTTTCGCGTTTGGGGTGCTGTTCATTTCGCGGGTGTTGCTGCAGCTGTTTTGAAATGTAAGCTTAACCGCCGGCGAGCTTTCTACCGGCTTCGAATGCAGCCTTCATCGCTGCGGGGCGCGCCAAGAGGTCCTCTTTCTTGTCAATCTTCGAGAGCAGCAGTCCGCCTGAGTACTTCACACCGAGGGTTTTGAAGAAGGATTTCACCGTGGCCACCGCCCCCTTGAACAGCTGCGGGTGCGCCTTCCCTCCAACGGAGATGAAGAACCCTTTGCGGCCTTCTTTCCCCAGCTTTCTTCCCCGCCTGAACCGCTCTGCCCAGAGCGACTGGCAGCGATCTATCATGGCTTTCGCCTGTGCGGGCAATCCCATGAAGTAGATGGGAGCTGCCAGGATTATCACGTCCGAGTTGAGCAATTTCTTGTAAATCCTTTTCATGTCGTCGTCAATGGGACAAACACCCGTTTTGTTGCACATCCCGCGGGCATCGCAGGGGTTTATTTTGATGTCGCACAGGTATACCTTCTCCACTTTCGCGCCATTGTTGATTGCGCCCTCGATTGCATTGTCAAGCAGGATATCGGTGCTGCCGCCCTTCACAGGGCTCCCGGCGAGAGCTAGGACTTTTTTTCTCACCACTTTTACACCTACAACATACAGCACTGGCGCCAGTATAATTCTCAGCGCCTCTTGTAACCGTACTTCTCTGCGTCGTAAAAAGGAGGCTCGACAACTTCAGCCCGCCTTGGTTTGCCGTGAATCTCAACAAAAACACCGCCGCCGGTCTTCATCTCCGGAGGGGCGTAACCTATCGCTATCCCGACGTTCAGAAGAGGTGAAAAAGTCCCCGACGTCACATAACCCCTTTCTTCCCCATCAACGAGGATCTTGTAACCCTGCCTTGGTATCCCAGGCTCCAGCATGCGGAGACCCACCCTCACCTTTTTAAGCCCAGAAGACTTCTGCCGGAGAAGAGCCTCCTTCCCGATGAATTTCTCCTTCTCAAGTTTCACCACGAAGTCAAGCCGGGCCTCCAACGCGGTAATCTCCTCTGTAAGGTCATTGCCGTAAAGGCATAGCCCCGCCTCCAGCCTAGTTGTGTCCCTGGCCCCGAGCCCGCAAGGCTTCAGCCCGCTTGTTTTTCCAGCATCGATTATCTTGGCCCATAGCTTTTCAGCCCGCGATGGGTCGGATGCCGCCTCGTCCATCATGAACAGCTCGAACCCGTTCTCGCCGGTGTACCCGCTTCTGCTTGCAAAGACTTTCAGTCCTGCGATGTCCACCCACGCAACCTTGAACCTCTTGATCTGGGAGAGATCGAAACTTGTCAGCGACTGAAGGATGGGCTCTGCTTTTGGCCCCTGGATGGAGATTAGCAGGGTCGACATCGTTATGTCTTCGAGCGCCGCGCCGCCCGAGTGGCTGTTGAACCAGTCCCATATTTTCCCCACGTTCGAGGCGTTGCAGACCACCATAAACTCCTGATCCTCTAGCCGGTACACTACAATGTCATCTCTTATCCCCCCGTTTTCGTTCAGGACTGTCGAGTACTGGGCAGCCCCTACCGCCAACTTTGAAACATCGTTTGATGTGACAAGCTGAAGGAAAGCAAGGGCCTTCGGCCCATTCACCTTGAACTCCCCCATGTGACTCACGTCGAAAAGTCCGGCGGACTCCCTCACCGCCATGTGTTCCTCCGCTATCGAGCTGTATTTCAGCGGCATCTCCCACCCTGCGAAATCCACCATTTCCGCCCCGAGCGAGCGGTGGGCGCTGTCCAGCTGAAGTTTCTTCATCACACCGAGAAGATGTGTCCCCAGGGCAATTTAACTTTTTCAGGCAGCGGAAGTTAGGGATTTATTGCCCAGCGGCGACGTTGTTTTGGTAAATATGGCGGTTGTTGTGAAGCTGTACGCGAACTTCAGGGAGGCGGCTGGGGCTGACATCGTGGAAGTAGAAGGGGCCAGCGACGTGGCTTCCCTCGTTGAGAAGCTGGTCGAGAAATGCGGGAAAAAGCTTGCAGATGAGCTTTACCACCCCGGGAGCAAAAGGCTGCTCGAGACAGTTCACATCCTCGTAAACGGCAGGGTTATGGGAATAATCGGCGGGCTCACCACTCCGGTCAAGGACGGTGATGTCGTCGCGATATTCCCACCTGTGTCGGGCGGAGCGTTACAAGTTAAATATTCGATAGCCCAAGTTGGTTTGATGAAAATAGTTCAAATTTTACCGGAAGTCGCGCCGCTTAAAATCATGCAGGGAGGCCCAGCGCCGGCGCCACCCCCGCAGCCCGCGCCTCGCCCCGCGCCGCCTAGCGGAAAGCCAGCGCAGCCGGCCCAAGCGCAAATGAAACCCAGACGTCGTTACTGGGACATCGTGATAATAATAGTGGTAGTTGCCGCGATTGCCGCCTGGCAGCTGATGCCGAAAACGACGACCGTAATTATTCCAGAGGGTTCCCCGGGACTAACTGGCTATGTTTTTGCCGACGCCGCCGCGAACTATCGCGTGGCCGGCGCTGTGGTGGAAGTCGTCGCGGACAACAAAACGTACTCCACCACCGTAGGCAGGTATGGAGAATATACTTTAGAAGGGTTGACTTCCGGGAATTGGGTAGCAAGGGTGAAAGTGGCCGGACAGATCAAGGCAACGGAAAATATCACCATCAGTGGCATGACGCCTAAAGAGTGGACAAACATTGCCCCCGAGCTTGTTCCGAACGGCAGTATCGACGGCGTTTCTGTTTTTTACGGGCCTCACGGTTGGTCGCCGGGCGGTGCGTACAAATGACAATGAAAAGTAGGCCATACACCGCATTTTACATTCAAGTTCATGAACTATTGAAGTTTGAAAAATGTTTTAACCGCGGCAGTACATGAACAAGCGGGCCCGAGGGCCCGTATGCAGGCTATCGCCTGCCGGGAAGCTCAGCTAGGTTAGAGCGTCCGGCTCATAAGCGCGTCTGAGACACCGGGCGGTCGAGGGTTCGAATCCCTCCGGGCCCACCTTCATATCTGAAGTTTCGAGCACCCATCCAGTAGATGTTAAAAAGATGCGCGCCAATTCTCAAGGGATTTGATGTTTGGATATGCGGGAAAGATGCTAGACATTGACCTTTCAAAAAGGTCGGTCAAAATTAAGGAAACCCCCGATAAGCTTGCCCGCGCCTTTTTGGGCGGTCGAGGACTGGGGGCGGCCCTGCTCAGCCAATCTCTGCCGGCGGGTGTTCATCCTCTTTCTCCAGAAAACATTATTGTATTCAGCACCGGGCCAGCCACGGCCACCCTCCTCCCGGCCTGCGCCCGCTGGGAGTTGGTGACAAAGTCTCCGCTTACTGGGACGTACCTCTGCTCTTGCGGCAGCAGCCACCTTGGTTCTGAGATCAAGTTCGCCGGCTTCGACGCGCTTGTGATTCGCGGAAAGGCCGAGGAGCCCAGCTGGCTCCACATTTCAGACGGAGGCGTGGAAATCCGTGAGGCCGGAAGCATTTGGGGCAAGGATGTTGAGGAAACGGAGGCCGAAATCAGGAAGGCGCTGGGCGACCGCCTTGTTTGCATGGCCTCGATTGGGCAGGCCGGAGAAAACCTAGTAAAATTCGCGTCAATCCAGGTGGACATGACGTACGGTGCGCGCGGCGGCTCCTTTGGGAGGGGCGGTACAGGCGCAGTCATGGGGTCGAAGAATTTGAAGGTAATCTCCGCGAGAGGACACGGAAAAATAGAAGTTGCGGATGATGAGGGGTTCCACAGCCTTTTGAAGGAGTTGCGCGAGCAGATGAAGACGAACGTCCAGGTCAGGAATTTTTCCAGATGGGGCACCACCCAGTTCGTTGCGCCCGTGAACGAGGCCGGGATGTGGCCGACTAGGAACTTCAGAGAGGGGGCTTTCGAAGGCGCGCCCAAGCTTGAGGCGGAAAAAATGAGAAATGATATTGTCAAACAGGACACAGCGTGTCACGCTTGCACAATCGCATGCGGAAAGTACAGCATGGTTTCGGATGGCCCTTATAATGGGACTGTGGTTGACGGCCCAGAGTACGAGACGATATGGTCTTTCGGCCCGCAGTGTGGTGTGGACAGGCTGGACGCCATAGCTGCGGCAAACCTTTCGTGCGATCGCTACGGCATGGACACAATCTCGGCCGGGAACGCCATAGGATTTGCCATGGAGTGTTGCGAGCGAGGCCTGCTCAGCAAAAATGATGTAGATGGGTTGGACATGAGGTTCGGGAACCACGAGGTGCTACTCCCGCTACTGCGTAAGATAGCTCTCAGGGACGGTTTCGGAGACGCCCTTGCGGAAGGAGTCAGGGCGGCGGCGAAAAAAATAGGGAAAGGCTCGGAAGGTTTTGCAATGCATGTGAAAGGGATGGAACTCCCGGCCTACGATCCCAGGGGGGCCTGGGGCATGGGCCTGTCCTACGCCACCTCCTGCCGGGGCGGATGTCACCTGAAGGCCTGGACCATGGCAGCCGAGGTCTTTGCGCCCAAGTATGACCGGTTTTCCACTGAAGGGAAGGCCAAGCTGGTGTTCGACATGCAGAACACCCGCGCGCTGATAGACTCGACCGGCGTCTGTGTCTTTGGAAGCAGGGCAATCGGGATAGAGGAGATGAGAAAAATCTTGCAGCATGTGGTCGGCTGGAGCATCAGCACAGAAGAAATGAAGATGGTTGGGGAAAGAATATACAACTTGGAAAGACAGCTCGCGGTGCGGGACGGTATTTCCAGGAAGGATGACACCCTCCCAAGGCGGATTTTTGAGCAGAGTTTGCCAGGGCTTGGGAAAAGACTCCCGAAAGAGGCTCTGGAAAAAATGCTCGACGAATACTACCAGACAAGGGGTTGGGACGAGGACGGCAGGCCAAAGCCAGAAAAGCTGAAAGAGCTTGGTTTAGATGGATTTGCGGAGGCAAGAATGTGAAGAAAAGGCTCTTCGGCACGAGAGGGGTCCGCGGCCCGATAGCGACCAAGGTCACCCCGGAGTTCATGCTGAAGCTCGGCATAGCCTGCGCGGAGCACGTCCGTGGCGGGAAGGTTGTCGTGGGGAGGGACGCGAGGACTTCCGGGGAGATGCTTTCAAAGGCCCTTGTTTCGGGGCTACTGTCAGGCGGCTCGGATGTCGTTGATGCTGGGATAGCCCCTTCACCCTGCGTTGCCTTCACGGCAAGGGCACTCGGCGCATCAGCCGGGGCCATGATTACAGCTTCGCACAACCCTCCCCAGGACAATGGCATTGTTTTTTACCACGGGGACGGGACGGAGTTCCTTCCTGAGGATGAGCTGGCGCTGGAGGGGATGGTGCTTGACAGGGAGTCAAAAAGGGCGGCTTGGGACTCGCTCGGGGAACTCATCCAGCATGATGCGGGA
>JBFLWG010000046.1:0-7844 GCA_040757795.1 Hadarchaeota archaeon (SeqCode)
TCAGGGAGGCAGGGGGGGTGCCGGCTCTGGCTCACCCTAAGTTCGGCGGGGCGGAGGCACTGCTGCCCGAGCTCGTACAGGAGGGGATAAAGGCGCTCGAAGTCTACCACCCGTTCCACACAAAGGAGGACACCGAGCGGTACCGGCAACTAGCGAAGAAATATGATCTTGTTGAAGTCGGGGGCACCGACTCCGGCCCGAGATGTGTTGGGGATGTCACGGTCCCGTACAGCGCCGTCAACAAGCTGAAGAAGCTGGCAAAATAGCGTTGCGAGGCAAAAAAACTGTGAATGCTCAAAAATGCGCAATCTGGCAGTTTTCAATACATTTATTCAGGACGGCTGCCATAAATTCCTGTGGATGGTTGGAAAGAAAGCCGACCTCCACGTCCGCACGACTGTGACCACAGGGAGGGTGCGGCCATCGGAGGCTGTGAAATTAGCTAAGGAGATGGGGCTTGCTGCGATAGCCATTGTCGACCACGACACCGTGGAAGGGGTGCCCGAGGCCATCGAGGCCGGGAAGGTCTACGGCGTCGAAGTCATCCCCGGGGTTGAGATAACTTTTGAAGAGGAGGGCGTCGAGGCCCACATAATAGGTTACTTTATAGACTGGCGATACCCTGCCCTGCTCTCCGAGATCAGCCGGTCCCAGGTCTCGAGGGCCTGGAGGATAAAGGGGACCATAGAGAAGCTGCAGGAGATGGGAGTGAGGATCACTTACAATGACGTGGTGAAAATCGCTGGGGATGCCGCCATCATGGGTAGGACCCACATAGCCGAGGCCTTGGTGAAGTCCGGCGCCGTGAAGTCGGTCAGAGAGGCGTTTGACCGATACCTTGCGCCGGGGAAGCCTGCCTATGTGCCAAAGTACCAGCTTCCCGTCGGGGAGTTGATAGGGCTGGTGGCTAGGGCGGGAGGGGTGACGGCGCTGGCCCACCCGAGGTTCGGCGGCGCTGAATCCATTTTACCGGAGCTTGTAAAGAGCGGACTGATTGGCCTCGAGGTGTACCACCCGTACCACGAGCCTGCCGATGTCCGCAAGTTCCAAGGGCTGGCTAAAAAACACGGGCTGGTGGAAGTTGGAGGGACGGACTCCGAAGCCAAAAGGTCGCCTGTTGGAACGATAACGGTCCCGTACAAGGCCGTGGAACAGCTCAAATCAGAAAAAACCATGCCAAAGAAGCTGAAAAAGTTATTGAAGTAGGATTTTCTCAAACTCGCCTTTTTTCTACATCGACAAATGCCGTGAAAAAATGAAAAAGACGCTATTTTTATACCACATGTCTGCCACTGTTAGTTGTCGGAGGGGAACGAAAAATGATGAGCTTTACTCAGAAGCTGCGAGTGGGCTTGGCGTTCTACCAGCTATATAGGGGACACTCGACGGTTCGTGGGTACTCAAAGCTCATGTCACACTTCGCCCCCAAGAGCTACCGAGAGATGCTGAAGCTGTTGAACTAGTCCTTGAACAGTTCCCGGGCGTATTCTCTTACGCGTTTCTCGCGCAGTATTTCATACGGCATGAAGGGCATCACGATCAACTTCAGGTCGTTGTACTCCTTCTTTATCAGCTCCAGATTGTCTTCCTGCTCCTTCCTTTTCATGGTACAGAAGTTGCACTTGCAGGGCAGGAGCATCTTGTTGACCACCGTGCGCTTGACGGCTATGTGATGGGCTTCCGCCGCTTCCTTGAGCTGCTTGGCCTCGAATATCGAGAGCTGCTCCGGGTTCATGACCAAGATGAGCTCAGTCTGAGAGTCGGCCAGCATCTTCTCCACTTTTTCCACAGTTCTTCCCAGGTTCTCCACGGCTTTCAGTAGCTGGGGCTCCGGGCCCCCGAATGCCGCCCTGATGGCCTGAAGCGGGTGGGCGAGCTTGTACAGGGCCGCGAACTTCCCGTGGAAAGCCTCGCTAAGCTTTTTGGACAGGCCCAGCAGGCGAAGGGTGTGGGTGGTCGGGCTCGTGTCCCAGACGACGACTTCATGCTCATCATCCACCAGCCTGCGTATCTTGTCCAGGGCCAGGAGCTCGTCGGCGCCGCTCAGAATGTGGAGAGGCAGGCTTTTGGCCGTTTCCTCGTCCAGCCAAGATGAAAGAGCGTCGGCAAGGACATCCTTGTACTCCGTCTCGACCTTCGTGGCGATCTTTTCTACATCTATTTCCATGGCGTCCAAGTTCTTGGTTATCCTGGTTGCCTTGTTCCCGATTTTTCTGTTGAATATCCTGGAAAGGGCTTGTACCGGGTCGCTCGAAACCAAAAGAGTCTTTTTACCGGTCTCGGCGAAGTATGTGGCTATGGCTGAAGCCACCGTGCTTTTCCCGACCCCTCCCTTGCCGCTGCAAAGGATTAGCCTGGCCTTTCGCTTTGGCATTGAAACACCGCCGCGCTGGATTTAGTTCTTCTTCAGCCTTATGACAAAGCTGATGGGAACCTTCTTTTTCTTCCCGCCGGCGTTGACCTTGACCTCCATCTCGCCCTGCTGAATCTTGGCGGCTATCTTTTCGACGACGTCTGTCTTGCCCTTCTTTGCCGCCTCGGCAGCCTGGTCGAGGAGCTTCCCCAGACCAAGGCTCTCCAACAGGGGGATGATGTTCAGGTTTATCTCCAAAGCCGGCTTCTTTTCTTTCTTCTTCAGCATTTTACCCCTCCTTTGCCTCCTTAGGAATAGTGGGAACTGGGCTTTTTAACACCCGCAGTCGGGCATCTGAAAAAATGTTTGTGGTGCGGCCGGCGTACTGAGGAAACATTCAAATCTAGATTCTAGACTGGCTTGGTTAACAACCGAAGTATATTTTTGTACGCGATATTTTCGGCGATTTCACGGTCGAGCTGACCTAAGACCCGTCTGAAATACTCCATCTCCTCCTTGAGGAAAGACGAACTGCACCATTCCTGCTTATCTCCGCCGACTATGAAACGAGCTGGGTAATCCTCGAACAAGGCTTTCCATCCCGAATTGATTGACCCATCAGATTCAGTCAGGGTAGACGGTATTATGGAACTGCCGTATCTGTTTTTGAATGTCGGCGTTAGCGTGGACAAGTCAGCGTAGAGATTTGAGTGGTTTTCCAACATCGACCTAACAATAGGCGGCTCTGCGTTGCCCGAATGCGCCCAAATGATTATGGTATTTTTATTGTAACCCAGCAAGTTCTCAAATTCGTCCAGATATTGCGATTTTTGGTGCACGTTTAACGGAACACCATTTTCAGCCACAAGATCTGCAATCTGGAGCATCGCCGGATTATCAGCGGGTATGTTTCTATATGTGGTTCTCCACCTCAAGAGTACCTCACCGACCCCCATGAAGCCACGTTCCAACTCGGAAGTGATGAGCGCGACTGTCTCTTGATTTTCAGCCGTGTAACCTGAGTAGTAAAAATCGAACTGCATAAACGGAATGATGCGGTCTGGGTATTCGCTATATGACTCCAACACAGTGGAACCGCCAAATAGCACCACTTTCTGGATGCCGGCTTCATCCATCTGCGAGATGAGGTCACTGATGCTGGGCCAATTGAGAGGTGACCCAATGTGTTCATGAGCATCGATTATCGGGCCATCGTACCTGATTTCCTTCCACGAAATCGCCCAAAACAGAACGCCAGCACTACCAGCAATTATCGCTACGAACGCAAAGACGATGATGATTTTTCTCATTCTCTCCCCCTGCCCTATTCGTTACTCGATTGATATCTTGTTTGCTTAAGCTTTGAACTTGCCCAGCTTCCGCTACCCCGCACTCGCCGTGGGAAGCATCTCAAAACAATCGGGTGGTGCGGCGGGCGGGATTTGGACCCGCGTAGCAGGCTTGGGAAGCCTGAGTCTTAGCCAGGCTGGACCACCGCCGCCCGAAGACTACTCCACCAAGAAACTTAAAGCCTCTCGCGGGCGACCTCGGCGAACTCGGTCTTGGTCACCAAGCCGACCAGCTCTCCCTCCAAGTTCACCACTGGAAGCCCTGAGAACCTTTTCTCAAGCATTAGTTTCGCGACATCACAAAGCTTCTCGTCCGTGCGCGTGGTCACGGGCGGCTGGGCCATGACATCTCCCACGAGGATGTTTCGGATGCGCTCGCTCTTGAACCTGTCCGGGACGACATCCTGGAAGTCTACCAGTCTCATGGCGACGTCCCTCATTGTGATGACGCCGACGAGCTCCCGGCTGTCCATCACGGGCAGGAGCAGCAGGTCCTCCTCGAGGAGCAGCTTGCGCGCATGGATTAGCCTGTCCTGGGGGGAGACTGTGGTCGGGTTGGCCTGCATGACCTCCCCGACGTAGATGTCCTCGTAACCGGCGCAGATTTTCGCAAAGTCCAACTTTGTGACCACCCCGACTAGGGCGCCCTCCTGGACGACCGGCAGCCCGCTTATGTCTCTCTCAAGCATAAGCTCGGCCGCCCTCTTCGCGGTGACATCGGGCTCTACTGTGACTGGGTTGGCCGTCATAAGGCTGGAAACATGGAGCCTCCCGGAGGGAAGGCGGTAGGCGTGGAGCGACCCCATCTCCCTGGCTATGTCCTTCTCCGTCAAAACGCCGACTATCTTCCCGGCGTGGGTGGCCACCAGGCGGGAAACCTCGTGCCTCTTCATGAGGTCCACCGCCGCTGCCAACTCCACATCCTTGTCGGCAACAACGGCCGGAGAGCTCATTATCTGGTTAACCCTCATGGTACAACCTTCCTATCTCCTTCACAAGGTCTGTCTTTGTTAGGATGCCCTCGAGCTTTTCCTTCTTGACCACCGGCAGCCCGCTTATGCCGTGCCTGAGCATGAGCCCCGCGGCCTCGGCGGCGTCCGACTCCGGAGCCACCGTGATTATGTCCGAGTGCATGATATCCTCCGCCGTCAGCAAGGCCACCTGCTTCACGTACCTGGCCATAGGCCTGGCGCCCCTCTCCAGCTTCCTTGTGTACCTGACCTCGCGCTCCTTGATGCCCCGGCCGGGCTCCTCCATCCTGGCAAACCCGACGTCGCTCTCAGAGATGATCCCGATCGGCCTGTCACCCACCACGACAACGACCCTCGCCACTCCGAACTCCTCCATGAGTTCCACCACGCGGGCGATGCTGTGGCCCCGGTTGACCACCACCGGGTTCTTAGTCATCAGGGCATCCACCCTGGACATCCCGCGCATCTGCCCGGCAAAGTGCCGCGCAAGGTCTGTCTTTGTGACCATCCCCGCGATGTCCCCGTCCTCAAGGACCACTAGGCTGCTTATGCCGTGCCGCAGCATCAGGCGCGCGGCGTTGCCGAGCCCCGTCCCCATTGAAACTGTAATCAGACCCTTGTGCATGACCCGGCCTATTGGGATCTGGTCTATCTGCCTCCTCCTCCACTCGGGGGCGCCCCTGCTGAAGTGCTCCGCCACGTCATGCATGGAAAGCATCCCGACCGGCTTGCCCTTCTCCATGACCACAAGCCGCCCGACCCCGTGCCGCAGCATCTGGTTCTTTGCGTGGGCGACAGTGTCGGTCGGCCTAACGGCGACCACAGGGCTACTCATCACGCTGTCGACTTTCTCCGGCTTCAAACCAACAACCTCAGAAGATCTCGCTCTGTTATTATTCCCAAGAGCTCCCTCCCAGAGACCACTGGCATCCCCCCGCAGCCCTTTTCATTCATGAGCGCCGCGGCCTCCCCGACATCCGCATCTGGCGGGACGCTGATTACCTCCTTTGTCATTATTTCCTGGACCTGGCCCCCGAAAATCCCTCCCTCCGGGTTGGATCTCATCCTCTCGAAAGCCCTTCCCGAGGCAAAGTACTTCAGGATGTCCACCGTCGTCACTATCCCAACGAGCTCCCGGCCGCGCACCACGGGAAGCCTCCTCACCCCGCGCGAGACCATCCTCTTCGCCGCCTCCTTTATGGAAAGCTCCGGCTCGGCCGTGACCAGGTGCCTAACCATGTAGTAGCTCACTGCCGTCCCGGCCGACGGCGGGACGAAGGAGATGAAGTCCCTGTCGGATATTATCCCCTCTATCTGCCCTTGGCGGTCCAAGATCGGCACTCCCCCAAAGCCTGTCTGCAGGAGAAGCCTGGCCGCCTCCTCCATTGACATTGTGACGTCCCCGTGCGGGAAATCCCTGACCATTATCAGGTTGACGGGCTCATTCACGGCGGCGTGGTAGTTGTCCTTGAACTTTGCCCGGATTATCATGTTCCTCTCGCCGCCGCCTAGAAAGTCCACTATCTCCCTTGACCTGACCATCCCTTCGATCATCTTCGTGCCGGGGCGGATAATCGGGAGCCTTCTGATCTGGTGCCTGACCATGAGCTCGGCCGCGGCCTTGATGGGGGTTGTCGGCGGAACCGTGAAAACAGACTTTCTGGCTATCGTCATGACCTCCCCCTCCTTCTTGTGGACGTGGGACTTGAAAGACAGCGGGCCCCTGTCGTGCGACTGGTAGTGCAAGGCTCTCTTCAACCCATCACCCGCACGCCGCTGCCACGACATCATACCTGGTTATGATGCCCACCAGGTCGTCATTTTCCACGACCGGCAGCCGCCCTATGTTTTTTCTTATCATGAGATCAACCGCCTCCACAACCGGCGCCTTCGGGGAGATTTTCAGCGCTGGAGTTCGCATGATTGTTTTCACCTTCGGGGAGGCCCGCCCCTTGCGAGACTCCTCTGATATCCTAGCCGTGCCTGTCCCTATTATATCGGAGCGGGAAATCATCCCCACGACCCTTTTCACGCGCCTGGCCCTGTCATAGCTGACGACAGGGATTCCCGAGTACTTGGCCTGCTCCATCTGCTCCCAGACCTTGCTGATGTCGTCCTCCCCCGTGCAGGAAACCACCTCTTTCGTCATAACGGATTCAACGAGGCGCTTTGGAGAGAACTTGCTGGAAATCTTGCGCAGGACATCCTCCATTTTGACCAGCCCCACGACTGTCCTGTCTGTGGGATTTTGAAGCACCGGCATGTCGTTGACGTCCAGCTCGGCCATCTGCCTCGCCAGCTCCGAAAGGGGCATCCCAGCAGTTACCAGCAGGCGGGTTGGAAACATCACGCCTGAAACTGGGATGTTGGAGCGGGTCGAGGTGACCTGCATCACCTCCCGCGGCGTCAATATCCCCTCGAGCCTGCCGCCGTCGACGACTGGGAGGGTCCGTAGCCCGTTCACTCGCATCATTGCCCTAGCCGTCGTCACAGGCTCCCTGGAGCTGATGAATACTGTGCAGGGCTTCATCACGTCGCTGACGCGGAGCCCCGCCAGCATGTCCCTGCATGCCATTTTATCCTCTACTCGCCTGAAGTGTCGCGGCAATTCTCGCAGACCCACATGCCATTTACTTCATATAGGGTGTTTGTGACCTCTCCGCATGACTCGCAGACGCTTTCCTCTATCTCTTCCTTCATGGGCTCGCTGGGCCGGGACGCCGCCTCCAGTATGTCGGGGGATATGGCGGTTATGTCGGCGGAAGTTATTATGCCGATCAGTTTCCCCTTTTCCACGACAGGGAGGCGCCTTATCTTGTTCTTTGACATCATCTTCGCGGCCTCCGTGACATCAGTGTCCGGAGTTACAGTCATTATTGGCGAAGACATCACCTTCTCGACGAGCACTTTGCTGGGCTTCAGGTCTTCGCTCACAACCTTATCCAGGACATCCCTCTCTGTCAGAATCCCAACCGGAGTCTTTCCCTTCAGCACAACTATGCTCCCGACGCTGCGGCTGGCCATCAGCTTCGCTGCTTTGGCAACAGTGGTCGTTGTGGTCGCTACGAGAACTTTTGCTGACATTGCCTCTTTTACCGAAACTATTTTTTTCATTTCCACCAATCGTGAATATTGCGGCACTATTTAATATATTCGCGTGGTTGAACTTTT
>JBFLWG010000047.1:0-7834 GCA_040757795.1 Hadarchaeota archaeon (SeqCode)
AAAAAAACAAGGACTTGGCGGCGCTAGCGGTGGTGGGCGCCATCGGCGATGTTCAGAATGCGTGGGGGAAGCTGGTCGGCCACAACAGAGAGATAGTAAAGGATGCCACAGCCGCCGGCGTGATAGAGGGGTCGACCGATGTAATGTTTTACGGCAGACACTCAAGGCCCATCTTCAAGGCGCTGGAGTCGTTCACAGACCCGCCCATCCCCGGGGTCAGCAACTCCCCAGCTGGCTGCCTGGGCCTGTTGAAAAAGCTCGGAATCCCGCTCAAGACTGGGAGCGATTGGCGTAGGCCAGCCGACCTGAGCCGTTTGGAAAAACAGAAGCTCGCCTCCGAGCTCATAACAATGGCTTTCACCAGCGTCCCAGCGGAATTTGCGCAATACATCCCAGGCCTGATTATAGGAGAAACATACACCCTGCCGAAAGAAAAGGAGCGGTCAATGCTGATGGACGCAGAGGAGTTCTCCACATGCATGAACTCCACAGCCAGACATGAACAGCCACTTCTTGGTTTTGAGGTGGCAAAGGGCAACCGAGGGACATACTACAGGGCCATGCAGAATCTGATAAAGTACCACAGGAGGTGCATCGCCGAGGGCATGGATTTCATCGAAGACAACGGGCTGAGGCAGGGGCCAAAAGGATACCTGCAGTACTTCGACGGCACAGGATCGATTAAGGAGACGTTCATCGGGACGATAGCCAATATGCTCATGGGGCACAAGCATTGCGACCCGTACAAGCCTGTTATCGGCATGGTGAAGGCAGACGGCGTGGCAAAAGTCTCCGCTCGCTGTTCAAAGCTGCTATTTCTCAAGGGGCTGGACATGGCCAAGGCAATCAGGAACGCGGCCAGAGCCGTTGGAGGGGAGGGGGGAGGCCACGCTGTTGCCTGCGGCGCCCAAGTGAAGGAGTCGGCATCAAAAGAGTTCATCGAGAAGTTTGAGGAGCAGCTGGTTCACCAGCTGTCGAACGCCTAGATTTTGCTCTTTCCCTTCGCCTTCCTTTCTTCCTGGTGTTTGTACATCTCCCCGATTTCCCTAGTGGTTGAGATGTCCTCAGGCTTTTTGTCCTCCCTAACTCTGATGAAGCGGGGGAACCTGAGCCCGTAACCTGAAGTGTGTTTCTCAGATGGGCTGCGCTGTATCTCTTCATATGCTATTTCAAAAACAACCCTTGGCTCAATGTAGGCGTCGCATTCTATCTCAATGTCAACATCTTGAGCGGGCTTTTTCACTTGTATTTCCTTGAAGCGCTTTGTGAGTTCATCAAGGTCCTCATCGGTGTAACCCGAGCCGCATTTTGTAACTGTCTTGAACTTTTCGTCGTCTTCATCTTTCGCAGCCAGCACATAGCTTCCAAAACTCCCGGCGCGCCTGCCTCTACCATAGATTGCCCCCACGACCACCAGGTCGAGCGTTTCTAGAGTAGGCTTCAGCTTCAGCCACAAAAACTCCCGCCTTCCGGCCCGGTATGTGGAGCCGATGTCTTTTGACAACAGGCCCTCGTGCCCCATCTTCACGGCATAATCAGCTAATTTCTGTATTTCCTCCGGGTCATTCAGAATTTTTTGTTCCACCACAATGACGTTGTCTTCCTTTTGAACCATCCGCTTGAGCTGTGCCCGCCTCTTTTCATACGGCTCGTCCATCATGACCTTGTCATCCACGAGCAGCACGTCAAAAAGGTAGATTTGCACAGGGATTTGTTTTGCCGCTTCACCGATTTCATATTTTCTGCGGCGCTTCAGCACTTCCTGAAAAGGCATCGGCTTCCCGGTTTTCTTGTCGATCGCCACCAACTCGCCGTCAACGATCGTTCGCCTTGGGGTCAGGGATCTTTTCAGGGCGCCGAGGATATCCGGGAACATGTTCGTGTAATCCTCCATCCGCCGCGTGAACAACTGGACGCTTCCGCCATCCTTGTGGACCTGGATTCTGATGCCGTCGAGTTTTATCTCGAAAGCCGCTTTGCCCCCCATCCTTTTCAGTATCTCATCGGCATTTTCGGCCCTCTGCGCGAGCATCGGGCTCACGGGGTGGCCCACCGAGACGCCCAGTTTCTTCAGGCCTTTTTTCCCGCCTTTTGCGGCGGCTTTTGCCACGAGGGAGTAGTCCGTCGTCAGCATGTAGGCGTGCTCGACATCATCAGCCTCGATGCCGAAAGCTGTGGCTATGGCGTCCCTGAGCCTACCCTCAGCCACCCCTATCCTAAGGTCCCCCAGCACAGTCCGCACGATGAACCTTGCCTCGGTCGGGGTGGCGTCAGCGAGGAGCTTGGATACCAGGCCCATCTTCCTGTCGACAGAGCCTCCACCAGTTATTTCAGGCAGCCTCCTCAGGCTTTCAAAGACCTTTTCAACAGTAAGTTGCTCTTGGAAAAGCGAGGCTTGGCGTCTTTTGGAAATGAGCAGCTGAGCCACTTCCCCAAAGTCGCCAGTCTCTCTCAGCTTTTTGTCTATTTCCGCGGCAGGATAACCTGAAGCCAGGGATATCGCCTTCTTCAGCTGCTGCGGCCCGACCCCCGTTTCTTTAGAGACGTAAGCAGGCCACGGCCTGCCCAAAAGTAGGAGGACAACCCGCTCTATCTCTTCGGCCGGGGTCTCCTTCAGCAGGGCCACAATCGTGGAGTTCTTCTCGAGGTATGACGCCGTCTTCTCCAGTTTTTCAAAGGCTTCCGCAAGTGCATGGTATTTCATATTTCTCCAAAGTTACTTCCGCGCCGGCTCTAAAACAATTGCTCAAACCGCGTCTTGGGTATATTCGATTATCCTGTTGTTAGGGTTGATTTTGGCGATTATCCTTCCCCTCCTGAATATCCTGACCATCCCGTCCTCCCCTGAAACTGTCACCCCGGTTGTGTTGGTGGCGGCCGTCATGTTCGCGACGGAGAGATGCCGCGTTCCCAGCCCTTTGGGTATCTCCACCTTCCTGTCGGCGTTCAGGTACCTGCAGGCGGCCACAGCCCTGCCATTTTCGTCGATTATGAACGCGCCGTCAAATGAAAGGGCGTATTTTTTCAGAAGGTCCCACTGTCCCTGGTCGGATATCAGCACCTCGTAGGTTTCAAATGGGTTGAAACGGTAAAGCTGGTAGGAAAACCTAAGAACATCCTTTGATGCTCCCACCATGAACGATGCCCCGATGGGTTTCTGCCCGGGGCCGGCTTTTGAAAGCTCTATTGAAAGGTCCACCACATTTGCCAGGATGGGATTTGACTCGAACAGCTCCACAGCCTTTTCTTCCCCCGTGACGTTTACCACAAATAGCGAGCTGGGAAAGCTGGATACCCCGTCGTTCACCAGACATACAAGGCTCTGGTTTTTGGAGACGAGCTTCTCACGCATGCAAACTGAGATAGCTTGGCTGATTCTTCCCATGCCCTCGTGCCAGGCCTGGATTCTTATCGGCTTGATTTCCGGCTTCTGGCTCAGTTTTTCAAAACAATCCTGGTTAGAGGTCACAACTATCGTCGGTTTCTTGTTCCCATCAGGTGTTGAATTCACCGCCGGCTGGATGTAGCCGTCGTTTTCGGTCAGAATCATAACAGCATTGGCATTAATGTCTGAGGCAAGTTTCAAAGCCGCATCGGCCAAGGCGCGTGGGACCTCCATTTGTTACCTCTCCGTCACCACCGCCTCTACCCAGCAATAATTTTTTGTTTTAAGGGGGTTATATCTCTTTCGACGGCGAAATTTTTTGCCCAATTTTGATTTTGCCCCCCTTGATTGTCCCTGCTGGGAGTTCCACAAGGTAGCTTGCCTTGTTTTTTGGCCGGTAGATGCGCCATGGCTTGATTTTTTCCTTCAGTTCAACCACCAAAAAGTCGGAGTCAAGGTAGACTAGGTCGATTGGGAACCTCATGAAGAACATGTGGATGCCGTAGCGCCCCGGGTTGCCGAACTTGAACAGCATCCCCCCTCCCTCCGCTAGCCTTCGCCTCATCATCAGGCCGCGGAATCTTTTCCAGAAGGTGTCCGCGACCTCGGTTTTCCGTGCCACGGGTTTTCCAGTGGTCTGATTGAGCAGCTGCATCAACCAGATTTTGAGCCATAGCATAAATCCCTGCGGGCCAGGGCCGCGCCTCCCCCAAATGTTATTTTAACCAAGGTCATCAGTTTAATGATTCGGATGGTGAGCAAACCCGAGTTTATTGACGCGGTGGCTGAGATGATCCGCCGCGCCGAGACAAGAGTGCCGGCGGACGTGACACAAGCCTTGGAATCATGCTTGGTGCGCGAGCGGGTGCCTGTCGCCAAGCTTCAGCTCAAGTTGGCCCTTAAGAACCTCCAGATGGCGAAAAGGTCGGTCGCGCCGGTCTGCCAGGACACTGGAATTTTCTCGTTTTTCGTAAAGGGCGGGGCAAACCTGGGCTTTGACATCGCCGCTGCCGTCCGCAAGGCGGTGGAGATCGCTACCAAGGAAGTCCCCCTGAGGGGCAACGCCGTGGACCCCATCACGCGAAAACCTTACCCGTCCAACACCGGGCCTTTCCAGCCAGCGGTCCACATCGAGCCTGCGGGCGGGAGTGGGCTTGAGATAAGACTGCTTGTGAAGGGGGCGGGGACGGAAAACTACAGCAGGCTCTTCATGCTCAAGCCTACCGCTGGTGTCAAAGCCATCCATCACGCCCTTTCCATGGTGCTGGCCGAGGCGGGCGGCAAGATATGCCCCCCAGTGGTTGCCGGGATTGGTATAGGCGGGAGCGCGGAAGTTGCCCCGATGCTTGCCAAAAAGGCCCTTTTAAGGTCAATCTCAAAAAGTAACCCGGACAGGTCGCTCGCCCGGCTGGAGCGGGAACTTGAGCGGTCTGCGAACCAGCTGGGTGTTGGTCCCATGGGACTGGGCGGCCGATGCACAGTCCTGCGGGTGTTTGTGGAGCGCGCCGCATGCCACACGGCGACGCTTCCGGTGGCGATGGCCTTCCAGTGCTGGCCGGCCCGGAGGGCCAAGGCGGAGCTGGCGCGCGGGAAGCTTAAGGTGGTGGAGCCATGAAAGTCATCAGGCCACCCCTGACCAACGATGTCGTAAGGGGGCTGAGGGCCGGAGATTTCGTGTTCATTTCAGGCAGGATCTTCACCGCCAGGGACAAGGTCTACTCTGCAGCGGTCTCAGGCAGGAAGCTTCCGCTGAACCTGAAAGGAGGAGTGGTTTACCACTGCGGCCCCCTCGCAAGGAAAACAAAGGGCGGATGGAAGATCATCTCGGCCGGCCCCACGACCAGCGCACGCATGGACAGCTTGCAGGAGGATTTTGTGAGAATGACTGGCGTGAGGGCGCTGGTAGGCAAGGGCGGGGTGGGGGAAGACATGGCTAGGGGGCTTTCCCGCATGGGTTGCGTTTACCTTGCGTTTACCGGAGGCGCCGGGGTGCTCGCCGCCAGCATGATCAAAAAGGTCGAGAAGGTAGTCTGGCCGGAGCTCGGTGCCGCCGAGGCTATGTGGGTGCTGCAGGTTGAAGAGTTCGGGCCGCTGGTCGTAGCCATCGACACCCACGGGAAAAACCTGTACCTTCGCGGGAAAACCTGATTACCACTCTTCTTCTTTTGGTGCTTTCGGCATTTTTGGAACGCTTGGGGGGGCTTTTGGAGCTCCAGGAGCATGTGGCATTTTTGGAATTGCTTCTCCCGGTTTTCTCATTTTCTTGAACGCTACCATGGCCACAACCGCAAACACCCCAACAGCAGCTCCCACGCCTACGATCACCATGTCTGATCCTCCGGTCCCTCCGCTTGGCTGGGGCAGGGTCGTGCTGGGGGACGGGCTAGGGGTTGGGGACGGGCGGGGGGGGGGGGGGGTCGGGGTTGGGGGTGGGGGCCGGGCTTGGGTTGGGGGACGGGCTGGGAGTCGGGCTTGGTGATGTTTGTTGTGCGGTGACCGTCAGCGAGAAAACCTGGGAGGATTGCGCACCGCTGCCGCTTGCTGTAATGGTTATGTTGCCTGAATTGGCGCTAGTAGCAGTCGTTATTCTCAATGTCGTTGTAAATGGTGGCGTGCCGGAGGACTGGCCTATCCATCCAGCCGCCACGTTTGTCGGGGGGGTGCTGTAAGAAAGTGAGGCGGAAGAAACACCGCTCCCGGTAACTCCGATTGACACATCAACCGATGCTCCCGCCGTAACCGTGGCGCTGCTTGGAGCGATTGAAAGGCTGAGTGAAGCGCCACTCCCTTGCTGTTGCTGCTGCTGTTGTTGCTGTTGCTGTTCACCTCCAGTTTGTTGGACAGTCACTGATGCAGAGCTTTCTGAGGACACGTTGCCAGCGTTGTCCCAAACCCTAACAGTTATTGTGTGCCCTCCCACGCCGAGTCCAGGAACTGAGAAGTTGGCAGAGACATTTTCCCAGCTGCCGCTGTCAACTTTTCGTTCAATGTTTTTGACTCCGCTCAAAGCGTCAGTCGCTGTCACGCTGAATGAGGCGGATTCCCCAGAATTGATGGTCTGGGACAGAGGACTCAGAGACGCGGTAGGGTTTGTGTTGTCTACACCAAACCACTTGCTCTCCGACCAAGGACCGGAGTTGCCAGCATTGTCTATGCCGCGGACCCTGCGGTAGTAGTTGTTGTCTGGAAGCTCGGTTGGGATTGTGAAGGAAACCTCGCCGTCACTCACGGCGTTGTCGTAAATCCACGCGTTGTCGTAAACCATGTTTGCATAGTTGTTGTCGGTTGAAACCTGCATCTGGTACCTCCATAGTTTTATGTTGTCTGCGTCGTAAATTTCGCCCCACCTGAAAGTCGGGGTGTTGTCTCTGTGCCAGCTGTTTTCCAGCCACTGCGGGGGCTGAGGAGGCGCCGTGATGTCCACTACAAAACGCCAGACAAGTTCTGTGTAGTGTGGGCCGCCAGATCCAGCAGGAATGTTGTCATACAACTGTATCTTCAAATAGTAAGTATTTTCAGCAAGCGCGACTTGCATGAAGTTGTCAGTTCTGATTCTGATGCGAGTTCCACCGCGGTTCTCAAGATATTTATTTTCAGATACTAGAACCATCGCCCCCGAGAACGTGTTTTCGTTGTCAAGCAAAATCCTGAAATTCTCCAGAATACCCGCACCTTGGTCTGTAATCAATATCCATAGCCTAGGCGTACTGTCGTTTATGAATCCAGTGTTATCCAATGTCACGTACCTGTTCTCCATTAGATTTTCGTTTTCCTCGAAAATTGTTATTTGCAGCTGGTAGTTCTCAACTTTCGGCGCTTGCGTGTCAATAATAAGTGTCCTGTTTTCAGACCACTGCCCGACATTGCCCGCGCCTTCTTCCGCCCTCACCCGCCAGTAATAAAGGCCGTCAGATAGTTCGGTGCCGAGCTGCAGGCTTGAGTTGTTAAACCCACTGGACTCATAAATTGCGCTGGCGAAAGAATTGTCGTTGTCGACAACGATTCGGTAGGCCACGACGCTTTCGTCTACTACTCCCAACCAGTCAAAAAGCGGAGCATTGTCATCTTTGAGGAAGTTCACCGGAGATTCCAAAGTCGGCGCTGCAGGCGGTATTGTGTCCACCGACAGCCACCTTGACGAGGAAAAAGAGTAGTTCCCAGCGTTGTCCTTGGTCCTCACCCTCCAGTAAAGTATTCCGTTCGGCAACTCGCTACCAGTAGTATGGGATGTGTCAGTGAGGTTCTCATTATCATAAACAGGGGGAAGCGTAAAG
Organism: Hadarchaeota archaeon (SeqCode); assembly: GCA_040757795.1. Lineage (GTDB taxonomy): Archaea > Hadarchaeota > Hadarchaeia > Hadarchaeales > Hadarchaeaceae > DYTO01. The sequence goes on from JBFLWG010000047.1 coordinate 7,660, forward strand.
TTGGCATCATAGTCTACTTGGACGTCGTATTTGACCCCTGAAAAGTCGTAAACAGCTGACCAAGTAAACGAGGGCGTGTTGTCGTTAGTGAGAAACCCATTTTGTGGAGAAGTGAGGGGCGGTATCGGCGGAGCCTGTACATCCACTTTGAAGCTTCTAGCGGATGTAAATCCAC
>JBFLWG010000048.1:0-7828 GCA_040757795.1 Hadarchaeota archaeon (SeqCode)
CCCCCCCCCCCCCCCCCCCCCCCCCCCCCCCCCCCCCCCCCCCCCCCCCCCCCCCGGGCCCCTCTTCTCTTTTGGAGTGTGAAAGTCGTTGAGAGTAGTATTTTTATTACTTTCACAACCCTCACCTCCATGCTTATACTTACCTTCACAACCTTCATCCTTCACATAAAAAGCGATGTCTTGTGAAGGTTGGTGAAGGTTATGTGAAGGTTCGGGAGGAAGAACCTTCACACCATACTTCGCTAGCAGGGACTCAAACAGCGGCTCGTCTTTGACTAGGAAGTTCCCGTCCCGGTCGTGGCCGTTCTTGAATCCAAGTCCACGAAGGCACCGCCCAATCCTTTCAGGCCGAATCTTCTTCTCCCGTTGGTCTTTCGTGGCATTTAACAATTCAGCCAGCTTGCTTGGCCGGACCTTCTCCTCGTCCCACTGCCTTTGCAGAACTTTCAACACATCATACTCGAAGGTTTCTGTCCTAGCAGAAATCAACTCCTGCCAATATTCATACACCCAGCGCTCGATTTCAGCTTTCGCTTGTGGGTCTTGGACTACCGCCAAGAGCGAGATGGCGATTTGTTTTATTCTGCTTTCGAAAATATCCTTAAACAGCGTGAAGTCCAGCTCGAACTTCTTTCCATAGTTCCTCAGCCGCCACATCAACAATCTATTCCTGATATGTTGCGCCTCCTCCCAGAACTCTGGGCCGAGGACAAGAGGAATATCCTCGCGGAGACTCATGCGAGCGAAATGAGTCATAAACCTGGATTCGGTGGCTTCATCCTCCCACGGCTGACGGGAAGCAATTATCTTTGGTCCATAGCAATCATAGGCCCGCGGCTCATACCTCCCACCACCAGTTTCCTCTGACTTCAGAACAGTCCACCCCTTTTGGAAGCCCTGGTTTAATATTTTAGTCATATCTTGGGCCATATCGGAGTGCCGGAAGTTCGCTTCGTCAAGGATCAGCGTCCCGTGGTAAGCGTCAATAATCCTGAAAATGGGAGAACTGCTCACGGCCCCGCCCGTCCTCATGGCGCGATAGCAAACGGACCCCATCACGTCCAGATAGCGCGTTTTTCCCGTGCCGAAGTCCCCCATTATTCGTAAGTAGGGAAGGGTGCTGAACAGGTCATAAACATAGGAGAGCAAAATATAGAACGTGCTGAACTTCTCAAATAAGTTTCCAATATCGCTGTATTTGTGAATGAAGGCTCGAATTCCTTCCAAAAGCTCCGCCTCGCTTTCATACTCCTCCGGCTCGGTTGGTAGCAATACGACACCTTTTCGGACCAAATCTCCTCCGCTCGGATTTCGCATGAATGGTGGCACAAGCGCGAAGTTCTCATCCCCCAACTCGTTCATGATTTCCCACTTTCCGCTGGTTCGCTCATACACGCAGAACTTCGTCAGACCGTTCAATGCCACTAACTCAATTATTTTCTCATCGGTGGCCTGGAACCCCAGCTCCTCGCGCTGTTGCTTTTTAGGCTCCATGCCTCATCATCTCCTTCAAGCACTCATCGGTGATTGGGCAGGTTCGGCAGAAATATGCTGGAACGACCTTTCTGAGCCGCGAGCAACTGATAGGAATATCATGGACTCTCGTTCCTCGAAGATAATATCCGCGACCACAAAACCGGCACCAAGCGGTCGCATTTCCATTCGGCGCATAGGTGAAGTCCAAACTAAAGTGGCAGTTAGGGCAATGTTTCTTCATGCCTTCCCCTCCACTCCAGGGCGCGGCGGCGAAGGTGCCACACCGCCGCGCTCTGAGTCTCTAACAATCAGCAAGCGCCCCGCGTCCGTGGTCTGGAATATGAGGCGCACATCGGGCCGCGAGGCAATGAACCTCTTTACATCTTCGATAGCTTGAAGGTCGCCGTGAAGGACACACGCCCAATTAAATTTTGTTTTCAGAAATTCGTTCTGCTCCATCTTTATTCCCTCTGTTATTCGATTGGTCAGCTTCGGTTGCTTGAACAAATGCGAGTAAGCGGTTGAACGCCGGGGAGAAGCGCCTTGGTGGTTCAGCGGTTTTGGAGTTTTTCGGGACAGAGGTCATTGTCGCCCCCCTTGATGTTTATCCTTTAACCAAGGCCAGAAAGCGGGTTCAAGGTGTTTTTCCATGAATTCAAGCAAATCGTGTTCTGGGATTTCTCCACGAGGATCAGCAAGGATTAGCCGGTTTGCGGCGATAGTGGACGATTCTCCAACCTCGATAGGTCGCGGGATAATCATGACGTTGCTGGTCTTTCCAACCCGCTGATTTTGGCGTCTTACAGCAAGGCCCATACCTATCGAGTAATTATTTTCCTACCGAAGGGTTTAAATACTCCTAAAACAGGAGTATTATTCGAGGGTCAGGACGATGGCAAAAAAAGGAAGACCGATAAACCTGTTGCGGGCACAACTGGACCACAACTATATTTACCTTAACGAGAGTCAGTCGCTAATCGTGGCTACATTGGAACGATCAGCCATGACTTTTTCAGGACTCCAAAAAACCACAAAGCTATCGCCAAACACGCTCGACATCCATTTGGAGAAGCTTGACCGGAAAGGCTACGTTAGAAGATCACCGGGAGACCCCCGAATTTACGAGCTTACTCCTCTCGCTCTCAATCCGGTCCGAAAAACCCTGAGAAAATTAGCAACAATCTCTCTCACCGTGCAACTGGATGTGCAAAAAGGAAAACAGCTCCTCGCCCCTGAAACCGTCGGCCCGGTGCTGAAATTTGCCACTTTGCTTTGGGGGCCGAAAGAACACAAGTCCGACCTCGCGGAATACTTGGAACAGAAGAGCGTTTGGATAACTTACGGTGAACAGCAAAATTGGATGAAACAAATGATGGTTGATGCTTCAGGAGGGGAAGAAAAAATACCTCCATCTTTAAGAGAAATAGTTGAAACCCCTCCAAAATTGAATGAACTCTTGCTCCTCAAGGGCCTGGCGAGGTATGACGTTGAAACGAGGTTCTTCCCTAAATTCGCCGAAGACTCGCGTGAGATTGCTTGGAGCGGAATGCTTGTTCGCCGGATAGGATACTCCATACCCGCCTTGGCAGACCCCACTTCGTTCAAAGCCTTTTACAAAACAGAGTCTGGCAATCCTGAGATGTTCCCCATCACGGCAATGGTAAGGAAATTAGGGAAGGATATCACCGCGAACCTGAACGAGCTTTTGGAGTGGATCAGGCCGCTGATAGAAGGCCCGATTGATGTCAGGCGCATGGTGAAAGAACAACCAAATGCTAAAGTCCCGCCCGATGTGCTGAAGCGCATATTCAGCAAGCCAGACGGGACGGCGGACCTCAGCCTTATCCCACGTGAAGATAATCTGGCGGCCGATGTCTATCTCCAAGGGCAGTTGAACTACATCGACTTGTTGTGCCAAGTCTGGAGGGAGAAATTGTTTCCAAGCTCCTCAAAAGGTGCAGGCAAAGGAAAAGGACGGAGAGGGGGTGAAATCTGAATGAATGAGACCGCCTCGGACGTGGAGAGCTTCGAAGAGCGTTTCGAGCCGTGGGTGCAGAGGGCGATCAACGGCCTCCCGGACGGTCGGAGAACCGTCCTCCTGGAGTTTCTCCAGGAGATGTCGGACGCGGGGGCCAGCTCCTCGACCCTTAAAGTGTATGTCAGCGCCGCCCAGAGCTTCAACGGCGGTAGCAAGCCTTTCAAGCAGTTGAGCGAGGAGGACCTCCGCCAATGGTGCCGGGAGATGGACCAGAAATACGCCCCTTGGACCGCGAGGCAACGAAAGGCGCGAGCCGTCAAGTTCCTGCGGTGGGTCCACACCGGGAGGCTTGACGGGAACAAAAAGCCAAAATGCGTGGAATGGATCAGGAACCCCCCGGTGAAGCATGTCCTTGGAAAGGAGATACTGACAAAAGAAGAGGTCAAGCGCATGGTTGATTCGGTCGGCTCCCAGAGGGACCGCGCCCTGCTGTTTGCCCTTTACGAAAGCGGGGCGAGGGCCAGCGAAATACTCGGCATGAGGATCAAGGACTGCGAGTTCGACCGCTACGGCGCCGTGCTGAGAATCGGGAGAGGCCCCAACGCCAAGACCGGGGAAAGACGGGTCCGGCTGTTCGAAGCCGTCCCGGACATGCAACTCTGGCTTTCCATGCACCCGAAGAAGGAGGACCCGGAGGCCCCCCTTTGGATCGGAAAAACATCGTCCAGGGGGAACGCCATAAAGGGACCGTGGCTGATAAGGCTGGTCAAGCAGGCGGCAAAGAACGCGGGGATAACCAAGCCGCTCTCGCCGCACACTTTCAGGCACTCCAGGGCGACCCACTTGGCCTTGGTGCTGAAAGAGTCCGGCATGAGGGAGTTCTTCGGCTGGTCGAGGAGTAGCACCATGCCAGCGGTTTATGTCCACCTGAGCGGGAGGGACGTGGACCAGACGCTTTTCGAACATTACGGGATAAAGCCGAGAGAGGAACCCGCTGAGGACCCGCTGAAGAAGCTGGTTTGCCCAAGGTGCAGGACTGAGAACTCGGTTTCGGCCAAGTTCTGCTGGAGGTGCTGGAGCGCATTGGACAAATCGGACGAATTGACCGATAAGGCAATAGCCGCGCTGATCAAGAGGGCGCCTGAGCTGTTCCGCCAAATCCTCAAGGAAGAGGGGCTTGACCGGGAGATAGCCGAGGTAGCAAGCCGGGGCGGGTAGTGTATCTCTATCCTTTTCCGAAATGCCCTATAATATCTCTTGCCCAAAGGAGAGTGGTACTATGCTGCATCTTGTGATAGCGGACGCCGAGCTCGAGCAGGTCCCCAACGAGATTGCCGGTCATCCGGTCGTCCAGAGGTCGGCCAGAAAGAGAGGCCGAAAGCCCGCGGAGCTGATCCTGAATTCCTCGCTGCATCACCCCGCGATGAAAAAACTCAAAGACCAGGAGAGGCGCGGCAGGCCCGACATCATACACTTCACCCTGTTGATGGCGCTGGACGCCCCGCTGAACAGGGAGGGGCTGCTGAGGGTCTACGTTCACACCCGCCAGAACAAGCTCATCACCGTGGACCCGTCTGCCGACCTACCAAGGGCATATAGCCGATTTGAGGGGCTGGTCGAGCAGTTGTTCCTTACAGGTGCCGTTCCCCCGGAAGCCCCGCTTCTGCGTCTGGAGCAGGGGACCATTTCAGAGATTGTCCGAAAAATAAAACCGAAAAAGGTGGTGACATTGTCCGAGAAGGGCGAGCGGAAGAGGCCGGAGGATATTTTTGACGGGGTTTCGGCAGATGAGGAAGTCTGCGTGCTCGTCGGAGGATTTCCGCACGGGGATTATCTGTCGGATGTCGGGAAGATTTCGGATGAATTCGTGAGCATAGATCCAGAAGCGCTGGCTGTGCCAACTGTCGTTTCCCGCCTGATTCAAGCTTACGAAGAGAGGTTCGGCGTCAAGGAGAGACGCATGAAAAGGTGAAAAGATGTCGCGAGAGGCCAACAAAAAAATAGCGATGGAGCGGGTGGAGCGGCTTTTTCAAATGGCGGAGAATGAGTTCAAAATGCGGCCTGAGCTATCCGACCGTTACGTGAAGTTGGCGTGGAACATCAAGACCAAGTACAACCTGAGGCTGCCGGCCCACTTGAAGCGGAAGTTCTGCAGAAAGTGCCTTGCCTTCTGGAAGCCTGGTGCCAGCTGCCGGGTGAGGGTGAGAGCTGGCCGGGTTGTAATCACTTGTTTGAAATGCGGCCGAGTGGTTCGTTTGCCTGTTTAATGTTTGCCTCCTCAAATTTTGTAAATTTTGTTCAAAAGGGGCTTCCCAGAGATAATCGAGGCCAGCGACAGTTTCGCCAAGAGGTACGTGAAAGATATCTTGCTTGGCCGGATCATCTACCGTGACATCTGGGAGGCGTTCAACGTGAAGGACATGGGGCTGGTGAGAGACCTGTCGGAGCTGCTACTGGCAGCCCCCGGGAGCGTCGTCAATGTGAACTCGCTCGCCGACGAACTCGACAAGGCCAGGAAGACCGTCAGCAATGTTCTGGACTACTTGGAGTTCAGCTTTGTTTTGAAAATGTTCCAGAACCTCAGGGGACCCAAGCTCACGCCAAGCAGGAAGGACCAAAAGGCTTACCCGACCCACTGCTCGTTCGCGCCCACAGATGACGAGACGCTGCTGGCAAAGACCCTCGTGTGCAACGCTGTCGAGACTTTGGGTTATTGGACCAGCGGTTCTTCGGAAGTTGATTTTCTGGTCCGGGTGGGCACGAACACCATCCCTGTGAGTGTAAACCTAAAAGACAGTCTCACTGACTCGGACCTGGCGGGAATAAAAAATTTCTGCAGGAGGTTCAATCTTATGCGAGGAGTCGTCGTGACGAAGGAGCAGCGCGGCCGTATGAAGTGGGCGGACCTAATCCCCCTGCACATATTCCTGTCGAATCCAGAAAAATACCTGACGCCGGTGGAACTCCCGGTGCGAATACACCTGCGCTGACACAAGAGAAGTTTAGTAGGCCCCGCGGCCGCTAAGGTCGATTGGCCGCTTCGGGGAAAGCGTTAATATTGCCGCTTCCAGAGGTTTAGAGGAGTGGAAAAATGTCGGTAAGAGTGGTACATGCGGACGCCCTGATAAAGCGGCTGAGCGAGGAGTTGAAGAAGCTCAAGGAGCTCGAGCCACCTGTATGGGCCCGCTTCGCCAAGACAGGCGCCCACAAGGAGCGTCCCCCTGACAAGCCAGATTGGTGGTACAGCAGGGCGGCTTCAATCGTCCGGAAGCTCTATTTGGAAGGGCCTGTCGGCGTTTCAAGGCTCCGCACATACTATGGCGGAAGGCAGAACAGGGGGCAGGCCCCGGAGCACTTCAGGAAGGCCGGGGGAAAGATAATCCGGGCCATTTTCCAGCAGCTTGAGAAGGCAGGGCTCACGATAAAAGTCGGCAGGGCAGGTCGCAAGCTGAGCCCTCAGGGGGTGAAGCTGATTGAGGATCTGGCCGGTGAAGTCAAGGGGGCGAAGTAGCTTGGAAGATCCGAACATTGAGGAGCTCAGGAGGCGCAAGATGATTGAGCTGCAGGCACAGGCCCAAGAGCAGAGGAGGCAGGCCGAGCTCAGGCGGCAGTTCGAGGTCCAGAAAAAGGCAATCATGCAGCAGATACTCACGCCGGAAGCCAGGGGCAGGCTCGCTAACATCAGGGCGGCCAAGCCGGAGTTCGCGGAGCAGGTCGAGCTGCAGCTTATCCAGCTGGCGCAGGCCGGCAGGATTTCAACCCAAATAACCGACGCCCAGCTTAAGGCCATCCTCGACAAGGTTGTTTCTCAGAAGAGGGAAACGAAAATCAGGAGACTGTAAATGTCAAGACACAAGCCTGCACCGCTGAAACAAAGGCTCGCCAAGGCAGGCAGGCACACCAGAAGGGCCCCCATCTGGGTCATGGCGAAGACGAGGGGCAGGATAAGGTCCCACGTCAAGCAGCGCAGCTGGAGGCGGCAGAGGGCCAAGCCGTAGGTGACGCCATGCCGGATGAGAAAATTTTCGTGATCCCGCTTCGAGAGGCAAAGAAGACCGTGAGGTACAAGCGCGCGGGGAGGGCGGCCAAAGTGGTCCGCGAGTTCCTGAAGCGGCACATGAAGTCGGATGAAATCAAGCTGGACGTGGCCCTGAACAACAAGCTCTGGGAGAGGGGGATAAAGAAGCCGCCGTCCAAAGTCCGCGTGCGCGCCGTGAAGGAGGAGGACGGCTCGGTTAAGGCCTCTCTCGCTGAGTGAGGTGGAGGGATGCCGGTGAGAAAGATGAGCATAGGGAAAATACCATACCTGGGCGCTTTCGCCCTTTGCACGGAGAAGTTTGCGCTTTTCCCCTCAGTGATTCCATTCAAAAAAGA
>JBFLWG010000049.1:0-7276 GCA_040757795.1 Hadarchaeota archaeon (SeqCode)
TGGATCTGGGAGCTGCCCAAATCCGTGAAAATTGTGAGGTCGGCTGGTTCAAGCTCCTCAACAACCTCGCGATAAAGCATGCGAACGAACTTCACGTCATGGGTTATCCCGCACCTGTCGAGGGAGCTAGACATTATTGCTGCTGCGCAGACGCCGTCGGCATCCATGTGGGAGACTACTTGGATGGAGTCATTTCTGTGTTTTTTTATCAGTTCTGCTGCTCGGTGGACGGTGGCCTTCACTAAATCACCAGCAGTAAAGATTTTAACGGAAGTGTTGTTAAATCTTGCGGTAGCATGCACATTCACCACGCGTACATAGGGTTGTTCCTGATGGCTTGGAGCATCGCGGCCATTTCATTCAGGGCTTTTTTGATTGGGGAGTACAATCCCCTGCTGGCCTGGGGGGGGCTGATAGTCGGAACGGCGCTTTTCGCCCATGACCTGTGGTGGCACTTGACGCACAGGAAAAAGAGGTGAAATTGTGCGCACGATTGAGCTGAAGGGGGCAAATGTAATCCTTGTCGACCAAACCCTCCTTCCCCACAAGCTGAAATTCATCAGGTGCTCCGATGTCGAGTGTGTGGCGCGGGCAATAGAGAAGCTTCAGGTTAGGGGTGCTCCGGCTTTGGCCGCTGCTGCTGCCATGGGGATTGCCGTGACGGCGCTCAGGAGCAGGGCAAAGACCAGGCCTGCGCTGATGGCCGAGCTGAAACTGGCTGCGAAGAGGATTGGAAAGACTCGGCCTACTGCCGTAAATCTTTTTGTTGGGATCAGGCGGGCGCTTTCTGCTGCACAAAAATCTTCCGATGCAGAAAGCATGAAAAGAGCAGTGGTCAGGGAGGCCAAACTGATTGCTGAAGAGGACGTTCAAGCAAACAAAAAACTCGGCGAGGCTGGCGCCAGGCTTCTCAAAAGCGGCAGCACAGTTTTGACCCACTGCAATGCTGGGGCTCTCGCCACGGTCGACTTCGGGACGGCCCTCGGAGTAATAAGGGCGGCGAAGAGGGCTGGTAAAAAGATCAAGGTGATGGCGACTGAAACCCGCCCGCTGCATCAGGGCGCCAGGCTGACCGCTTGGGAGTTGAAAAGGGAGGGAATTCCGGTAACTGTGATAGTGGACAGCTCCGTCGGGCACTTCATGGCCGAGGGTAAAATAAAAGCAGTGATCGTTGGTGCAGACAGGATCGCGGCAAATGGGGACACTGCAAACAAGATTGGGACGTACAACATAGCCGTGCTTGCCCGAGAACATGGAGTTTCGTTCTACGTGGCGGCGCCCACGAGCACCATCGACATGAAAATCCGGAGCGGTAAAGAAATTCCCATAGAGTACCGTTCGCCGGAGGAGGTCACGAGTTTGGCAGGCAGGAAAATAGCCCCGCTCGGAGTAAATGCCCTGAACCCGGCATTTGATGTAACGCCGGCCCGCCTGATAACTTCCATAATAACTGAAAAAGGCGTCTTCAATCCGAAGCAGCTGAGGTCGAAGATAAAATCATAAAAGCTGAACGCGCTTGACTTCAGGAGCGGCGCGTTTTATCTCCCTTTCCACAACCATTCCCATCGTAACTGCTGACATCGGGCACCCGGCGCAGGCGCCTCTCAACTTCACCTGGACCACGCCGTCTTTTGTGATGTCAACAAGCTCTATGTCTCCCCCGTCCGCCTGCAGCGCCGGCCTTATCCTTTCAATCGCGGCTTCGACTTTCTCTCTCATGCGACCAAACCAATGTCTCACAACTCGCTTAAAACCAGATATGCTGGCGCTTGCTATTCAACGCATTTGCCTGCGCCTGAAGAAGTACAGCGTCAGCAGGAGCGAGATTAACAAATATCCAAGCATTACTGCAGTCCCGCCTTCCATGGTAGGGTAGGAGTAGATCGGCCTTCCGGCAGTGGTAAAACTCACTCGGGTCGGCTGTGGGGTTATCGATGCCAGCGGGACCAGTTTCCGTGGAAAAGTCAGCAGGAACCATGGCTCAACCGAGACATTTATCAGCAAAACTTCCACGAGCGGCATTATTATGATGAAGATGAAAAATGTGAATATCACTGGCAATATGTCTCCGGGGATGGTCGTGCTGATCAAAAATGACGCGGCGAGGGTTGCAAAACCGTATAAAAGAAGAAGTATGTAGGAAGCGAGCGCCCCGCTGGGAACCGCCCCGTAAGTTGACACCATGTAAATCAACCCGATGGCAAAGGTCACAGCGACCCCGACCGCAACAAGTATCGCGGCGGCCAGGAACTTCCCCATCGCTAGCCAGCTGCGGCCGATGGGGGCGGTGAACGACACATAACCCGTCTTCTGGGCGTACTCTGAGGATATGGCGTCGCTGCCGAAGAAAATCCCGAGCATCGCGGACATGAGGGTGAGGGTCAGGAAATAATCTTCAGTGAAGTCAACAAGAGGCAGCGGGCCGGAAAATGTAATCAGGTAAATCCCCAGAACGGAAATCGGCACGATGAGCACGACGGTGGCGAGCACCCTCCGGCTCTTGCGGTGCCTCAGTATTTCGTATTTCATGACCGTGAGCATCTGCTGGAAATTGCTGCTGATTTTTGTTTTCATTTCACTCACCGACCAGTTGTAGGTAAACATCCTCGAGGGGCAGAGTCGGGGTCTTGTAAGAAACCACTTTCAGCCCCACGTTGTTTATCAGGCTCTCAAGCAGCCTTGCGCGCTCGTTCTTTCCGCCCTTAAAGCCGATTTTCAATGCGCCCTTGTCCAAAGAAAGCGACTCGACCGCCCCAATGTTTTTTATTTTTTTGATCTGTTTTGGGCTCGGACTCTTAAGCACCTCGACCTCGAGCACCCGCGGCGTGAACATCTTTTCAAGAACTCTGGCGTCGCCTATTTTGAGGAGGTGGCCCTTGCTGATGAGCGCCACCTTGTTACATGTCTCCTGTACCTCGAGAAGCATGTGGGAGGAGAGAAATATCGTCTTGCCGGCCCTTCTCGCCCTGTTGATGTAATCTCTTATCTTGAAAACCGCGCGTGGGTCCAGTCCCAGCCCAGGCTCGTCGAAAATGAGGACTGGAGGGTCGTGCAGGATAGCCTGGGCAAACACCATCTTCTGGCGCATCCCCCTCGAAAACCGACCGAGCTTCGTCTTGGACCATTTCATGAGGTCCGTGAGCTCCAAAACCTCGCGGATCCTCATCTCGAGCTCCGGGCCACCCATGCCGCGAACCTCGCCAAGGTACCTTAAGTATGTGACAGGGTCCAACGGGCCGTAAAGGCTGGGCTCTTCCACCAAGCACCCCACGCCCTCAAGCGCCTCTTTCCGGCTGTAAAAAGGATCAAAGCCGTTGACGTAGGCGCGGCCGCTGTTTGGTCGGAGGAGGCCGCACAGTATTTTTATGAATGTGGATTTCCCGGCTCCGTTCGGCCCCAGAAGCCCCACGCAATTGCCCGAGCTGATCTTCAGGCTAACGTCATTGAGAGCAACCACCTTGCCGAACTTTTTTAAAAGCCCTTCCGCGACTATTACTTCTTTCAATTGACCAAAACTAATTTCGCGGCAGCTTATAATTAAATCTCCGCCATCAAAACTAACTGAGAATTATGCCCCGAACTTCTTGCTTTTCCCCATCAGGTCAGCCACTATCGGCAACAGGTCTTTTCCTGAAATCCTGCCAAGCCCTCCGCTCGCGGCTGCGCGTTCGCCGAATGTTTTCACATCGTCGCTGCGAACCCCTGGGCCGTAAATCAGGAGCGGAACAGGATCGGCGGAGTGGTTTTTAAGGCTTGCCGGGGTGGTATGGTCGCTGGTTATTACTATGAAGTCCGGCACGTCTATGAACTTGCTGAGGATGGCGTCTGTCTTTTCTATCAGGTCTACTTTGCCTCTGGAGTTTCCGTCGTGCCCTGCCTCGTCGAACCCTTTAACATGCAAAATTACGAGCTCGTGGTCTTCCAGAGCCTGCAGAGCCACCTTAGCCTTTGCGTTCAGGTCTGTGTTTAGGCTTCCGGTGGCACCTGGAACGTCGTAAACCTTCAGCCCCGCCAGCCTGCAGACGCCTTTTACAAGGGCGGCCGCCGCCACGCAAGCACCTGCCATGCCAAACCTTTCCTTCAGAGGCTCCAGGTGGGGGACCACCCCCCCGCCCCGGAGGAGGAGGCAGTTTGCCGGAGGCAGACCTTTTTTCACTCGCTCTTTGTTCATGGGGTGGGATTTTAGGACCTTGTAGGCCTTCTCCGAAAACTCGTTGAGGATTTTCGCTGTTTTGACGGCCCTGCCGCGGCGCACGACAAATTTTCTGATCCCGCCGGCGAAGATGGGATATGCTGGAAGCGCTTTTGACTCCTCCTGAAGCAGCGGCTCCACCTTGAGTGGCTTTTTGCCGACCTCGTGAGGGTCTGTGTCGGAGACCTCGTGGGTCAACCCTTCTCCCCTGAGAACCAGAGTTGCCCTGTGCCCGACTGTGCTTCTGAAAATGATCTTGGCCCCCTTCACGCTTATTTTCTGAACTGCCTCGGCCAATGGCTGAGTATCATGGACCCGCCCGGCCCTCCTGTCAGTGACTCTCATCGAGCTGTCGACTGTGGCGAAATTCACCCTGAAAGCCACGTCCCCCGGCTTCAGGTCTATGCCGGCACCTGCCGCCTCGAATGGGCCTCGCCCAGTGTAGACCTCGAACGGGTTGTAGCCGAGGAGGGCCAGATGAGCGGTGTCGCTTCCTGGGATGATCCCCGGCGCGATTGTATCCATTATGCCGCTTATGCCATGCTTGGCCAGCCAGTCCATGTTGGGCTTTTTGGCTATCTCCAAGGGGGTCCTGTTAGCCAGCTTTGGCACCGGCCTGTCCGCCATCCCGTCACAGATGAGAAGAAGTGTTTTCATGCACCATCACGTGTCATTTTTGCTCAAGAAAAATGTTTGCTTATACACTTAAGGCTATCATTTCAAGTTGTTATTGTATGCCTATCATTCAGGTCGGGATTGATGACACGGACTCCAAGGCGGGGATGTGCACGACATATGTTGGGGCCGTGGCCATCGACCGGCTCAAAAGTAGCGGGGCCGAAATTGTGGGACACCCAAAACTCATAAGGCTCAACCCAAACTGGAAATTGAAAACGAGGGGAAACTGCGCCGTATCGTTCGCTTTCAGGGCACCCGATTCGATCGTGCCGGAGTTAAAAAAAACTGTTTTGGGTACTGTAAAAGAGCTGGCTGAACTCAGCGTGGAGACCACCAACCCGGGAGTTGTTTTTCTTAACGGAGGGAGAACGCCGAAAAAACTGCGGGAGTTTTCGAAAAAGGTGATTCAGGATGTTGTCGAGTTGAGCGACGCCGAACATATGGCCCGTGACGTTGGTGCGGAGGCCCACAAGTTCAAGCTGGGGCGCGGGATAATCGGGGCTTTGGCCGCGATTGGGAACCCTCTGGACAATGACTGGACGTTCGAGCTGGTGGCGTACAGGATTCCGGAACATAGGGGCGGAAAGAGGCGCGTTGACCCGGCGTCGGTTGTGGAGATGGACGCAAAAACTAGGCCGGAAACTTTCGACAACCTCGACCCTGCCACAGGGGAGATTAGAATAACTCCTCACACTCCTTGCCCGATCCTTTATGGAATAAGGGGCGAAACCCCGGGAGCGGTCGAGAGGGCCCATAGGATTGTCAAAGCTTCAGAGCCGATCGAGCGCATCATTGTCTATAAAACCAACCAGGGCACGGACGAGCACCTTGTCCCCGCGAAGATTACCGAGGCCCGGCCTTACCTTTCTGTAATAGTGGACGGGGAGGTCTGCAGGGCGCCGAAAATAATCCCGGGCGGCCATGTCATCTTCAGGCTGAGGGAGAACGGCGGGGAGATCGACTGCGCAGCTTATGAGCCGACCCGCCAGTTCAGGGAAGTCGTGAAGAGGCTCGCGGTCAGGGACAGGGTGAGGGCATACGGGGGGATAAAGGAAAAGCCGGAGCTTCCGCTGACGGTGAACCTAGAAAAGATCGAGGTCTTGGAAGTGGCGCGGCAATTCAGGGGTGAAAACCCTGCCTGTCCAAGCTGCGGCAAACACATGAAGTCTGAGGGAAGGTCCAAAGGTTACGCGTGCAAAAGATGCGGAATAAAGGACCCACACGGCACGGCCAAAAAAACCGAGGTTGCGCGGGATATTGGAACTGGCTCCTTCGAGGTCCCGCCGCGGGCAAGAAGGCACCTGGCTAGGCCGCTTTCAAGGGGGATTAGGGCAAAGCTGCCGCCTCGCGAGTTCTAACGGAGGTTTTAAAGCTGTGGCCCAAATGTTATGTGTGATTGATTGCAAATCCAGATAAAAGTAAACTACATCGCGGCGGAGCGTTTCTGGGAGCAAGACCAGCCAGCTCCCGGTGGCGTCAACATCTCCACAAACATCAACATTGTTGGATTTGGGAAAAAGGGAGATGATCTTTCCGTTCCATTCGTCGCGACCATAGCCTACACCCCATCAATAGCGCAAATAAACATCAAGGGGCAGGCAATCATTTCCGGGGAAGCTGGAGAGCTCGATAAGATAAAGAATGATTACGAGAACAAGAAGGCCCCGCCGCCAATGCTCCTCCAGGCCATAACCAACACTTCCTTGATTGAGGCCACAGTTGTGTCAAGGGCGATAAACATCATACCGCCAATTCCGCTGCCTTCCATCCAGCAAGCGCCTCCTTCAAAGCCAGACAAGGAGCGGCCGAGCTATGTCGGATGAGGCACCTGCGCAGCCCTCCCCGCAGCCCTCGGGACAGAGACCATTTGAGCCGCTGGTGTTGGGAGTATTGATTATAGCGGTCGGGGTGGTCTTGATAAACATCGGGGCCAACGCGATAGCGTCGTCGAATCAACTTTTGATGGGGTTCGGGCTCCTGGTTGGAGGTGTCGGCCTGGCGTTCGCTGGGGCGAGCAAAATTCTGCCTAAAAACCCGCTGGGGAACCTGGGCCTTTTCATCCTTGGGATATTCATGCTTCTCACAAGCGGCAGCAGCTTCTCCCAAAACTGGCAGAACGCCGTTTATGGGGTAAGCTTCTTGGCAGTGGGGCTCGGGATGATAGTTGTTGGCGTTGACGTGGCAAAAGAAGGGTGGAGCAAACGATAGATGACACCCAAAAAGCCTTTTTTAGGCGGCTACAAGCAATCTGTGATGGGTGACTCAAAAGGGTGAACCAAGCTGTGATCTGATGGAAGTGACGATAAGGCTGCACGCCGATTTTAAGGAAAATATTGGGACAGACACAATTAAGGTTTCAATTAACGACAATGAGACATTGGACACTCTGCTGATGAAAATAAGCCG
>JBFLWG010000050.1:0-7027 GCA_040757795.1 Hadarchaeota archaeon (SeqCode)
GCGGGTGTCGGCAACGCCGCATCATACACTCGGTTTGAGGAGTATAGAGTCGCGCGGTCGACCGGCACCCGCGCAAAAGTAGCTTGGGCTCTGGGCGGATAACTATTTTTGCACACTCCTATTTTTGTTTTTAATAAGTGGGGGGCAACTAAACGTTCAGCTTGGAAGTGTAACTTATAACAACGGCAGCGTGCCACTTGTATTCTTTTTATTTGGTGTACCAATGTGTGGTCTTGGTGCAGCAGGGGGAGTTAAAAAACGATGACGGTATCGCGTCAGGGCATTTAACAGACCACGTAATAAAAGTTAAAGACAGGTAAAATGACTCATTTTTGATTGCATGGTGAACTGGCAGGACATTGACGAAAAGTGGCAGGAAGCTTGGCGTGAGGCGAAACTTTTCGAACCGACACCAGACAAAAGGTCAAAATTCTATCTCACTGTCGCCTACCCTTACGTCTCCGGCCCGATGCACATAGGCCACGGCCGCACTTACACTGTCCCAGATGTCATTGCCAGATACAAGCGGATGAAAGGTTTCAACGTCCTTTTCCCGATGGCCTATCACTTCACGGGGACTCCAATAGTCGGCGCCGCCAAAAGGGTCGTGAGTAGGGACCCGAAGTTTGTGGAAGTGTTGACAAAGCGTTACAAAATTGATGAAGGAACTCTCAAGGAAATGGAGAACCCGAACTTCTACGCGAACTACTGGGCGCGGGAGAGCGACTTGAGCTACAGGAGGGGGATGGAGTGGCTTGGATTCTCTATTGATTGGCGCCGGGAGTTCACCACCGTCGACCACCATTATAACAAATTCATCACATGGCAGTACCACAAGCTCTGGGACGCCGGGCTGATTGTCAAGGGGAAGCATCCAGTCAGGTGGTGCCCCAACTGCGGCAACCCAGTCACTGACCACGACCTGCTTGACGGCGAAGGCGTGGAGATAGTGGAGTTCACCCTGCTGAAGTACCGGCTCGGGGACCTGGTGCTGCCCGCGGCCACTCTCCGACCAGAAACCGTCTTCGGCGTGACGAACCTCTGGCTCAACCCTGAAGCAGCCTATGTTGTCGCGGATGTTGGCGGTGAAAAGTGGATCGTGAGCGAGCAAGCCGTCGAGAAGCTGAAGCAGCAGGGTTACTCCGTCGGGGAAACCAAACCATACAAAATAGACTTCACAAAAGAAGCCGAGGTCCCCCTCACCCACAAGCTCGTCCCAATCCTCCCGGCGAAGTTTGTCGACCCGAAGAATGCCACGGGGGTCGTCGGCTCCGTGCCTTCCCACGCCCCATATGACTACGTCGCGCTTCTTGAGCTCCAGCAAAGGCCTGAGGCGCTCGCCAGCCACGGGGTCGATCCAAAGGCGGTCGAAGGGCTCAAGCCAATCTCCCTTATCGAGGTCGAAGGTTACGGGGAGTCGCCGGCCGTAGATGTCGTGGCGCGGATGAAGATCAAGAGCCAGAGGGACAGGAAGCTGGAGGAAGCCACGGCCGAGGTCTACAAGAACGAGTTCGCTAAGGGGAGGATGAGAGACTGGGTACCCAAGTTCAGCGGAATGCCAGTCTCGGAGGCGAAGGACGCCGTCCGCGACGAGATGCTCGGGAAAAACGAGGCCGCCAAGATGTACGAGTTCGCGGCGCTGCCTGTGACATGCAGGTGCAACACTCCTATCATGATCAAAATAGTGGAGGACCAATGGTTCCTGAACTACTCAGACGAGGGGTGGAAGAAAAAGACCCGCGCCTGGCTGACCCGCATGCATCTGGTGCCTCCCGAGACCCGCGTCCAGTTTGAGCACACGATAGAGTGGCTGCGGGAGTGGCCCTGCACAAGGAAGATAGGGATGGGGACGCCGGCGCCCTGGGATCCAAACTGGATAATAGAGTCACTGAGCGACTCCACAATCTACATGGCCTACTACACAATTTCACACATCTTCAAAACAATCGACCCGGACCTTCTGAACGATTCAGTCTTTGACTACATCTTTCACGGAAAGGGCGACGTTGGCAGCATTTCCAGCTCAACTGGAATAGACCGCAAGAAGCTGGAGGGGATGAGGCTGGAGTATGAGTACTGGTACCCGCTGGACTACAGGATGTCGGCCTACGAGCTCATCCACAACCACCTCACTTTCCATGTATTCCACCACGTCCAGCTGCTGCCCGACAGGTGCCCGCGGGGAATAGTGAACTTTGGGATGGTGTTCATGGAGGGCGAGAAGATGTCATCCTCGAAGGGGAACCTTGTGGCCATCGGCGACGCGGTGGAGGAGCATGGGGCTGACACCGTCCGGGCGTACCTGATGTCGGCGGCGGAGCCATGGCAGGACCTTGACTGGAAAAGTAGCGAAGTCGCGGCAATGCAACGCAACCTCGAACGATTCTGCTCCCTGGCCGAGGAGATAATTTCTCTGCCCGGCGAGGGGACGCGCATCATGGACCAGCCGGAGAGATGGCTGCACAGCCGGCTCCAAAAACACGTCGAGGCCGCCACAACCGCCCTGGATGCCTTCGAGACCAGGACAGCTTTCCAGCACGCTTTTTTCATGATGATGCAGGACGTCCGGCGGTACATGAAGCGGGCGGAGAACCCGGAAGCCCGCACCTACATGTTGAAAAAGGTGCTGGAGGCCTGGTTGCGCCTGCTCTCGCCATTCACGCCTCACCTCTGCGAGGAGCTCTGGAGCAAGATGGGGAAGAAGGGCTTTGTCTCTGTTGAAAAGTGGCCGGTGGTGGAACCCCACGCTGTCGACGAGGCTTCGGAGTTCCTGGAGGATTACATCGGATGGCTGACTGAAGACGCCAACAAGATAAAGAAAGTATTGAAAACCAAGCCCGACCGCGCGTTCATCTATGTGGCGCAGGACTGGAAGTGGATAGCCTATCTCATGACGATTGATTTCATCATGTCAGGTAAGAAAGAGTTCGGGAAGCTCATTAAGGATGTCGAAAAATATCAGAAGCTGAGGCTTTACAAAAATGAAATGCCCAATCTGCTGCAGAAGATGGCGGCGGAGATTAAGGCGATGCCAGTAGAAGAGCTGAACAAAATAAAAAATGTCAATATCGACGAGTTTGCGGCGCTTGAGGAGGCCTCAAGCTTCATCGGGGAGCAGCTCGGGCTGAAAGGGGTGAAAGTTTTCAGGGCCGACGACCCCGCGAAGTATGACCCGGACAACCGGGCGATTTCCAGCCTCCCCCTCAGACCAGCGATTTACCTAGAGTAGTTGCCCCAATTTTGTAAAATCTCCCAAAAGCTTCTGCCTCGCTGCTGCGCCGTAGAGCGCCGCAGCCGGATGGTAAGTCAGATAGAGCTTGAACCTCACCCCAGCGTACTCATTGTCCAGCAGTTTGCCGTGGTCTTCGGCCATCACAACCTGCCTGCCGGAAAGCTCCGCCGCGGCAATCCGCCCCAGCGCGACCACTAGTTTTGGCTTTATGATGGAAATCTGCCCCTGAAGGAACTGGCGGCAAGTTTCAATCTCGTCCGGCAGTGGGGCGCGATTGTCCGGGGGCCTAGACAACACCACGTTTGTTATGTAAACTTCCTCTCTCCTCAGACCCGCTTTCTCCAGTAGACTGTTCAAGAACTTGCCCGCGGCTCCTGAGAATGGAATCTTGGTTTTGTCTTCCGTAGCGCCAGGACCCTCGCCCACCAGCATAACCTTTGCATTTGACGGCCCAACGCCGAAGACGACATTTGTGCGGCTTTTGTGCAGCCTGCAACGCTTGCAAGCTTCCGCCTCGACCCTGAGCCTGCGCAATTTCTCCTCGTTGCTCATTGAAGCACTGCTGCCCTATTTTCTAACGGAACCTGCCGCGGGATCGATCGACAGCAGGCCTCAGCCTGTCGTGAATCCGCTTGAGCACAACAACATCCTCCCTGCAGTGGTCAACTATAAGCTTCCGAGACTCGAAGTCGCCCCGCTCAACCAGCCTGAAAAGTGTGAGGATGTCTGTACCGCGGAACTCCTTTCCCTCGCTGATGCCGAAGAACCGCGCGACAGCCTCCAGGCTGTGGCTCGACATGGAGAGGTTCGCTTGCGACCACTTGCACAGATCCAACATTGGAATCTCCGCCAGCTCGCTCATGTCTATGTTGTGGTAGATTGCTCTCGTTATCAAGAAGGGGATGTCAAAACCCGAACCGAACCACGTCACCATCTCGTCGCAGCTCTTCAGCTTTTCCTTCAGCCACTCGAGGGCTTTTTTCTCCTCTTCGAGATTGGAGGCGAACCTGACCTCCGCCTGCCCGCCCTCCGGCAAGATACCTATTGCAATCACTATGCCCTCATTGGCATTTTTGGCCGACGTCTCTATGTCAAGGTACATCAACACCACATCACTCTCCCATTACAAATACCGTTAGCTTCCTGGTTCTGGGGCCGTCCTCCTCTATCACGAGGAAGCTCTGCCAGGTCCCCCTGACCACTCGCCCGTCCACTATCGGCAGCACCCGGGATGAGCCTATGAAGGCCGACTTCAGGTGGGCGTGGGCGTTGTCGTCTATCCTGTCGTGCTGGTAGCCGCCTCGTTGGGGCGCAAAGTCCTCAAGCTTGTTCAGGAGGTCCTCTTTGAGGCCGCCCTCGTCCTCGTTCAGGACCAACGCCGCCGTCGCGTGGGGAAGCTGGACGAGCAACAATCCATTCTTGATTTTGGACTCTCTCACGGCCGCCAAAACTTCGTCGGTGATGTCCAGAATTTCGCGGGATTTGCGGGTGGAGATTACCAAATCTTTGGACCACGTTCGCACGATATCACCATTCTTGAGTATCGTTTCGGCTATTTAATTTTCGCAAATGTATTTTTGACAAACCGGATTGCGCGGAAACTAGTTGGAATTGTAAATGTGCGGTTTCGAATGCCGTCCGGCCCGCCTTCGAGAGATAAATAGACATGAGTTGAGTAATTTAGGAGTAACATGAAGGTTTTAGTCACAGGTGGGTGCGGCTTCGTAGGCTCCAACCTTGTCGACCTGCTGATGGAGCGGGGGCACTCGGTGACGGTGCTTGACAACCTGTCGAACGGGGGCAGGGATAACATCAAGGCCCACCTCAAGAGCAAAAATTTCAGATTCATCAAAGGAGACATTCTGGGCAGAAAAGCTGAGGATGCGCTTTCTGGCGTGGACGCGGTCGCCCACGAGGCCGCCATCATCAGCGTCCCCTTCTCGATAAAGAAACCGGAACTCACCCACAAGATAAACGTGGACGGGACGAGACACCTGCTTGAGGCCAGCGCCGACGCCGGGGTCAAAAGATTTGTTTACGCTTCATCCTGCGCGGTTTACGGCGACCAGAAAAAGATGCCGATATCTGAGGACGCCCCGCTGAGGCCTCTTTCTCCCTACGCGGAATCCAAGCTGGCGGCCGAGAAGAGCTGCATCGGTTTTTACAAGAGGCAGGGGCTTTCCACAGTATGCCTTAGGTACTTCAACATCTACGGCCCCAGGCAGTCGGGCGGGGAGTACGCGGGTGTGATGATAAAGTTCATGGAGCGGCTGAAAAACAACGAGCCGCCAATAATTTACGGCGACGGGAAGCAGACGAGGGACTTCGTCTACGTCGGGGATGTCGCTGAAGCTACCCTTCTGGCCCTGGAATGTGAAACCAAGGGAGGAGAAGTTGTGAACATCGGCACCGGGAGGGGGGCAAGCATAAACCAGCTTTGCGATATTTTTCTCACCCTGACGGGAAACAAGGGGATGAAGCCTTTCCGCTGGACGCCGAGGGAGGGGGACATCCGTCACAGCCGGGCGGACATCTCAAAAGCCAGGAGACTCCTCGGATTCAGGCCGAAGGTGGGCCTCAAGGATGGAGTCAAAAAACTTCTCGAAAGTTACGGAGGTTGGTGAAATCAAGGTCTGGATAGTGATGCCAGCCCATAATGAGGAAAAGGCGATTGGAGGGGTTCTCGACTCTCTACGCAAGGAGGGATGGCGGGATGTCATAGTTGTCGACGACGGCTCAAAAGACAAAACGGCGAAAATAGCCGAGTCAAAAGGCGCGACCGTCATCAGACACGAGAAAAACCAGGGACTGGGGGCGGCCCTGAGAACTGGGCTGTCAAATGCCAGGGAGCTAAAAGCCGACATCGCGGTGACATTCGACTCGGACGGTCAGCACGACACCAAAGCCGTGCGGGAGCTGGTGAACTCTGCTGACGGCGCAGACCTTGTGATTGGCGCGAGGCGTTTCATCAACATTCCCCTGAACAAGAGGATCGGGAACTTCGGCCTCAACTTCATTACCAGAATGCTGGGGGGGCCGCTGGTGGACTCCCAATCGGGGATGAGGGCCTTCAGTCGCAGGGCCCTTGACTCCATCAGAATCATGAGCGACCGCTATGTCGTGTCTTCTGAGATCGCCATGCAGGCCAAAAGGAAGGGGCTCAGGATAAAGGAGGTCCCGGTCGCCTGTTTCTTCACGCAATACTCGAAGGCGAGGGGGACGACGATAATGAGCGGGCTGAGGATCACCATAGAGCTGGTCAGGCTGAGGCTTGCTATGTTCCGGGCTAGAAGATAAACTCGCGGTTAAAAATTTAGTGAAAAATTCTTTCTCCTCGCGGCGCCGTGAAGCTCCAGGACCAGTTGTCCGAAACATCATTATCCACTCCAAACAGCGCCCAGCTGCCCCACGCGGCGTTGTCTGATGAAAGCCGGTACCAGAGCTCCACGTTCTCCACCCCGCTGGGGTCGCTTGCCGTGGCGGTTATTTTGAATGATTGTTTCAAGTGCATGCAACTGCTCCTGAAAACACTGACAACAATGCCCAAATCTGAATAGAATACGTTTTTCCTGCATCGACGACATTTTCAAGAAAATAAATTCTGACTGTTTCACCTTCTGGGAATGTTACCCCAGTATTGGAGTAATAGTTTACGCCGTCATAAAGCGGGTTCTGTTAATTTAACTATACTACCATCGTTTGCTCGCTATTGACCACAAAGCTGAATATCAGTTTTCAACACAAAAACAAATTTTTTACGGGAAGGCCTTGTACCAGAACTCAACGCCAACATGT
>JBFLWG010000051.1:0-6856 GCA_040757795.1 Hadarchaeota archaeon (SeqCode)
GCCTTGTCAACAAAAGACTGTCCGCAGCGGTCGGCACCAATCGCTGCCATTCTGACTACATAGCGCTTGGCGCCGCTACAAGAAGTTTCCTCAGAAAATATAACTCAACATACACAACTTAGCTTAAAACGCTCGTGTCAACTATTTTAAGATTCGGCAGCTCCAAAAGTCGCCCTGCTTGTTCAACCGCTTTTTCCTTCCCTCTAAGCTTCCACACAATCCAGAGAACTTCGTCTATCGTTAGCGCGCACGTCAAGCAGTTCACATCACCTCTTGCCATGGCTCGAAGGATTTTTTCCGCCGCAGTCGCTTTTTCGTCAGAGTAAATTGCCGGGTAAATCAAAAGATTGGAATCACAGTAAAACATGGACCTCACTCAAACTGGGAATAATAAAGTTCGTCCCAGTCTATTGTTTTTGGAGGTTTAGTTTTAGGTTTGATAACGCCGATATATTCATCTACAATTTTTTCAGGGTCCGCACGTGGATGTATTGTTATTACATGTTCGTCCGCGTCGAACATTACCTCGTCGCCTGGCATAACCTTAAACTCATCTCTCAATTCCTTTGGTATCACCACTTGGCCTTTTGGCCCAACTCGTGCCTTGGCTTTCATTCCTACCACCAAGTATAACTAAGTTATACTTTGTATTTATACTTTGGGAGGCAGCTAAATTAAGCCTTTCAGCTTCCACAACAGCTTCGGGTGGGCCTTCATCAGGGCCTTCAGAATTTCCATCAAACTGATTTTGTCGAACCGGACCTTGCGCAGGGACTCTGCCAGCTGGTCCATCTCTTCGTCCGTCAGGCTCAGCAGGACATTCTTGGCTTTCAGGTAGCGCTCGAGCCTCTTTCCCATCTGCTCGCGCCACCTCTTCTCATACTCGTTCAGCCTCTTCTCAGAAGTGTTGCCCTCGGCCACGGCCTTCGCTGCAACTGCTCCCGCTATCGTCCCGGCGCGCATCGCCGAATCTATGCCGCCGCCCGTGAGCGGGTTTACCTGCCTTGCGGCATCACCGACCACCAGCAGGTTATCTTTAACGGTCTTCTTCAGGGGGCCGCTGACGGGATCCCCCCCGCCGTTTATCTCGATAATTTTTCCTTTAGAGAGCCCAGGCCTGCTGGCCACGAAGTCGCGAAGGTATTCTATGGGAGGCCGCTCCCTCTTGCTGCCGAGAATCCCTAGCCCCACGTTGGCGATGTCTTTGCCTTTGGGGAACACCCAGGCGTAACCGCCGGGCGCTATTTTTCCGCCAAGGTAAAACTCCATCATGTTTTGAGACTCGAAGTCCACGCCAATCATCTGAAACTGGACCCCGCTCTCGATGTCGTCAAGCTTCAGAGTCGTGTTAATCCCTGCGATCTTCGCCACCCTTGAGCCCACGCCGTCCGCCGCGATGATCACTTCCGCCAGGATTTCCAGCCTGCCTTCCAGCCCCCTCGCCTTCACTCCCTTTGGCCTTCCGTCATCAATGATAAGGCCGTCCACGTAAGTGTTGACCATGACATCGGCCCCAGCCCTGACAGCTCTCTCCGCCAGAAACTTGTCGAAAATCTTCCTGTTCAAAATATAGCCTACTTTTCCCGTGACCTTCTTTTCAGATATCCTGATTTCGGTGCCTCCAGGGGACACTATCTTCACGGCGTTTGTGCGGTTGAGCGCCCACATCGGGTCCGGCTTGATCTTCAACTCATTCAGAACATCCTCAGAGAGGGCCTCGCCGCACTGGACGGGCACCCCAAGCTCCCTCCTTCTGTCCACCATCAGCACTTTTGCACCGCTGGCAGCGGCAGAATAAGCTGCTGTAGACCCGGCCGGCCCCGCCCCAACAACTACAACATCATACTTTTTTTCTTGCAACTTCAATCGCTCCCACAGGGCATATTCTGACGCATATTCCACACTCGGTGCACCTCTCGTTCGGGTAGACCTTCCCGTCAGTGGCTTCGATGGCGTCGAATGGGCACACCCCCACGCAGCCCCCGCACCTTATACACACGTTTCCGTCCACCTTCATGGTCAGAACTCCGTCAGTTTTCTTTGCGACGCAGGAGGAGGCGCCTTGGCCAGCTCAGCCGGAAGCTCAAGGTGGCCATATTTCCCTCCCCCTCCAGCTACAACCCTTAAATTTCCACCCCTAAATGCCTTGATCACAGTGGCCACTCTCGGCCCAGCCGCTTCGGTAAGGGCTTCCACAGGGACGTCTATCAGGACCGAGATTTCATTCTTGAACCTTGTTACCAACTTTTGCCAGACCTGCTGGATTTCCGGGGAGTGGGGATCCTGCCCGCCGAGAGCCAGCGCCACAACTTCAGATAGAGGAGCTATCTTCAGATATTTCGGCCTGTGGGTAGGGTGCTTGGGTTCAGGGTAATCCGCCAGCTCGTTTATCCTGTCAAATACTCCCTTTTTCAACCACCCTCCGCAGGCGTCGCACCTCCAGTTGAGCTTCAGAGCCTGTTCAAGCTCGAACTGCTTGAAGCACCGATAGCAGGCCGTCCGGTGATACTTCCCTAGTTTGGGGTCAAACCCGACGTTAAGCGAGATGTGGCGGCCGTCCTCCCTCTTCAGGGCCTTGATGACCTCGGGGTAAGTTGGCTCGGCCAGCTTCAGCCTGTTGAACTCCCTTCCCAGCTTATCTGGCCACGGGGAGTGTGCGTCGGAGCAGGAAATGAAAGTGAAATCCGCCAGCTCCGCGATTCTGTCCGCCATGTCAGTGTCCGCGCTCAGCCCCAGCTCCAAAAACTTGATGTCGCCAGCCCTTTCTCCGTAACAATCTCTGACGCTGTTGAATTCCTTGTACATGCTCGTCCACGGCGTGAAGGCATGTGACGGCCCGACGAGGCAGTCGTGCGCCCTAGCCAAATCCACTATCTCTGGGGCCGCGAGTCCAACGTTCGCCCGCCCGTCCGAGTCGATGTCCGGGGAGTGTTTGGTCATTTTTTCCCTCAATCCGGCCGCAGATTCCAGAGATGGCAGAAGAATCAGATGGTGGACGCGGTTTTTGTCTTCAACCTCTACCGTCAGCAAAAATCTGGTGCCGTGCCTCCTGTGTGAGAAAGTGCCGCTTGAAACCTCCTCAAGCTCAGCTTTTATTTCATCCATCCACTTCGGGTGGAAGACATCACCGGTGCCGACGATTGCCAGCCCCTTCAGCTTTGCCTGCTGAGCGATTGTTTCCAAGTTCATCCTGGCGGATGTTGCGCCCGAATATCTGGAGTGTATGTGCAGGTCGGCGTCATACGATTGAAGCTCAGACAACAAAGTCACCCGATTTCAGCGCATTTATGCTGGAACCTCTCGATGAATCCATTGCCCAAAAAAGTTCACCCAATGTAGGAGGGTTCTTCCGCCCGTTTTTCCTCTGTTTCCCTGAGCTCCATCTCTTTCTGGATCTTACCTATCAAGCGCTCGGTGGCTTTGGCTTTCTCCTCCATGTTTGTCATGTCCACCTTTATCCCCAAAATGTCAGCAAGTGTCTGCAGAACGGCTTTCGCCGCCCTGTGGTCCACGAGCATCCCGTGCGTCTCCCCAAGCAGGCAAATCCCTTTCATCTCCCTCAGGTTACCAAGCCCAATCAAAAGCCCCGCGGCCCCGATTATAGGCCCCCCCGCAGTTTCGCTCACGGCGCCAACCTCCTCCGCTTTTTTCACGAGTTCAGCGTCGCCAAGCCCTATGACTCTGGGTTCGGCGTTGGAATACTTGCCTGTTGCGAAGCCTCCAAGAGTTATCACTTTCCTCACCCCAGCTTCCCAGGCCAGGTCGAGCACTCTCTGCACGATCTCGTAGTGTCCCATCTGGTCCACCGGCTGTACATCGCCGACCCAGATCAGGAGATCCTTGCCGTCCACCTTCAATTGAAAAATCTCGTTTTTCAATGGCCGGATAATCCCGTCGTTCTCCACTGTGACGTGATGGGGAAAGTGGGGGGAGTAAATCTCAGCAAACTTCTTTGATCCGAACTTTTCCAGCAGGTGTTCGGCCGCCAGCTTCCCGACATAACCCATCCCCGGGAGCCCCTCGATTAGAATGGGATCATTCATCTCCGCCTCGAAGAGCTGGGCAATCAAGGTGGTCTTCATGGAGCCACCCCCGCCTCTTTTTTGAGCATCCGCCTGTACTTGCCATAGGGATCCATCGGTGAGAACCTGGCCGGATGTGGGGATGTTGTTTTCCCACCGCATGCAGTGCACCTTTCTTTGAAAGTGTAAGCGCCGCAAGACTTGCACTTTTTCATTTTCATCATCTGGCCCTCTGAAATTCTCCCCTACCGCCGGCTTTCTCCACAGTGGCTATCGCTGTTTCAGCAGTTCTCTGCATAATTTCTTCGGCTTTTTTGTATGAATCTGAGGTGACTTCAAGCCTGTACTTTGGCGCCCCGCTGTGAAAGAATTGTACTTCTCCATCTTCCTTTACAGATGCTCTCGCCTCAATCATGGCGCTTTTTATGACCTCCACCCCGTTTGAAGCCGGACAGCTCAAAACAACTGTTCCGACCACAGAGTACCTCGGCTTTTCTTCAGTCGTGGCTGAGACCTCGCCTAAGGCGCTGACCCAATTCTTGTCAGCAACTACCTCCTCAATGCTGGCCCGGTCCTTGACTGCGGCCTCAAAGGCGGAATAAAGGTCCCCAAACTTCTCCTGCAGAGCATAGCCGACCTCCTCATATGCTTGGTCTAGGTTCTTGTTCAGCTTCGCCGCCGCCAGTTCAAGCAGTTTTTCCGCACGCTGTTCCAGCTTGAGCCTTTCGCTCTTCCATCTGCGCTCGTTGTCCTTCACCCTCCTGATTGAAAGGTCCACACGTCCTCTGGAAGGGTCAACCGACAGCACCTTGCAGACTACTTTTTGCCCCTCTCTGATGTGCTCCCGGATGTTTTTGATCCACCCTGAAGCCACTTCCGAAAGATGGACCATCCCTTGTTTTCCGTTGAACTCTTCGAGGACAACGAATGCTCCCTGCGCAAAGATTTTTGTTATCGTGCAGAGCACAAGCTCGTCCACGGAAGGCCACTCGGTCCTTCGTCTTACCGTTACGCTCCCTCCTCAGCAGCGCCCAGAACAGTGGCCTTTATCTCAGCCTTGCCACCCTTAGGGGAGGCGAGCGTCTTCCCGCAAACTAGGCACTTCACGGCAGTGGTGGCGTGGCTGTAAACCGATTGTTCGTTCCCGCAGCTCGTGCACCTGACCTTGAGGAACTTGGCCATCCCATCACTCCCCGAACTTCACCACTTTGCTCCTGAATCCTCTGCCGGGGTGTGCTTTCCCACATTTGGAGCACTTGAAAAGAAGCGTCACCTTCTTCGCCGTCTTGAAAAACTTTTTTTGTTCAGACCTAGGCTGGCTCCCGTAGCCTCTCATTGCCCTGTTGAACTGCCTCTGGCCCCAGCTGAATGGACTTGCCGCGCGCTTCTTCACCTGAGAGACCGAGTGCTCGGTGTACGTCTTGCAGTGGGGGCAGAACTTTCTGAGTTTCTTTGGTAGCTTCATGCTATCCCCACCGCTGATTTCCCCCACCCCACAAAAAGGTATCGGCCTTGGGCCTGTGGGATTGCTTCATGCCTTTATCCTAATCCTTCTGGCATAGCCCCGCCGGACCATCAGCTCGGCGTTGGGCTCCGGGATGTTCACAATCTCGCCTTTTGAAAATGGGCCGTAAGATCTCAGGTCCGAGCCCATTATTTTCTCGTTGAGGTTGGAAACAATAATGAGCGCGGCTCTCGTCCGCTGGGCTGGCAATGGCACTTCCACCTTACCGCTCAGCGCCGGGAACACAAGCTCAGCCTCTAACTTTTCGAGCTGTTCCCGGATGTTGCTGAAAGCTTGTTGCTCCCCTTCCAAGTCAAGTGCCGGCGCTTCTCCCCAGGCCAGTTTTTCCATCGATTTTGTCACCCGGGCATCATGTATTTCCTTCACAAAAAAAACGATATTGTTCATCTCCTCCTGAAGCAGCTCCTTTTTGAGCTCGTCTCCCGCCTTCATATCCATCAGCAGCCGTGAGACGAGCCGCCCCACATCCTGGTAAAAACCGTCGGGGAGTTCCGCCATACCGGGCGAACTCAGTTCCTTCCTGTAGGCCGAAAGAATTTCGTCAAATGAGAAGTCTACCATCAGGTCACCTTACTTATTCTTTCCCTGACCCTGGCCCTCGTTGCCGTTGCCTTGGTCGGAGTTGCTCTGGCCAGACGATGATTGGCCACCCCGCTGCTCACTTTGGTTTCCCTGGTTGCCGCTTCCCTGATTCCCGCCGGAGTCGCCTTGGCCCTGATTGCCTTGGTTGCCGTTTCCTTGCCCGTTCCCGTTGTTGCCTTGGTTCTGATTGCTTGACTGCCCCGGCGGGGTTCCCCCCTGTCCCGGAGGCGTTTGAGGCGGCCCTTGCCCGCTGTTCCCTCCGGAGTGTCCGTGCGAGACCGCATGCGAGTTCCCGCTCCCCTGCCCCCGGCCCGGGTCGATCACCCGGATGTTGTCGCTCCCCTCGAACAGCACCGCGTGCCACTTCCCGGTCACCGTCAGCTTCACATCGCCGACGCTTGCCAGCGCCTGCACCGCCGCCCTGTCGAACTTCACCATCAGCTCAGGCAGCCCGTTCCCGTTCCGGTCCCTGATTTCCGGGTCCTTGACGAAGCCGTAGCTTTGACCTGACTCCGAAGCGACTGCATTGTTCAGCTTTATGCTGGAAATATCAACATTCCTGACGTCGTAACCCTGCGGCAGCTCTATGTATGCTGTGATCCACCTGCCGTTGCCCTTCAGGTTCAGGGTGTCCGGGTCGATGTCGACTGCGGCCGGGATTGAAAATCCGCACGCAGCATCCGCAACATCTGGCGCACTCTCGACGTTCCCTGCCACATCAGCCGCA
>JBFLWG010000052.1:0-6820 GCA_040757795.1 Hadarchaeota archaeon (SeqCode)
TACTGCGGCAGAACCCCGTGTTCGTCCTTGTCCTAGGGCTCTGCCCAGTGCTCGCCATCACAACGAGGGTTGAAAATGCAATAGGGATGACGGCGGCTTTTACTTTTGTTATCCTGGGCTCGAACCTCCTTATTTCAACCCTGAAAAAGTTCATCCCACATCAAGTGAGAATCCCCACATACATCGTGATAATCGCCAGTTTTGTAACCATAATAGAGTTCATACTACACGCATTTGCCGTGAACATTTACACTCAGTTGGGAGTCTTTCTCCCCCTGATCACCGTTAACTGCATAGTCCTCGGAAGGGCTGAGGCCTTTGCATCCAAACATCCTGTCAGGGATTCAATCATGGACACTGCCGGGATGAGCGTTGGGTTTGGCCTGGCCGTCATAACAATATCCGCCATAAGGGAGTTATTCGGAACTGGGAAAATTGTGCTCTTTGGTTACCAAATCACCCCGACGGTGCTCTCATCTCCCGTTGGAGGGATGGTGTTGCCGATGGGAGCATTTTTAACAATCGGAATACTGCTAGCCGTCTTCCGGAAGACCGGGGTGCTAAAATGAGTGAAAATCTACTGGCCATCGCCATCTCTGCTGCGCTGATAAACAACATCATTCTAACAAGGTTCCTAGGCCTCTGCTCGTTTTTCGGCGTCTCGACCAAGCTGAGGAACTCGATGATGATGGGGCTGGCCGTGACGTTTGTCATGGTTTCTTCATCCATGATTACTTGGGCAATTTACCAGCTCATTCTAGTCCCCCTTCAGATACAGTACCTGCGGCTGGTGGTCTTCATTCTGGTGATAGCATCCTTCGTCCAGCTGCTTGAGATGGTTATAACAAAAGTTTCTCCGGCCCTCCACAAGGGCTTTGGGATTTACCTGCCGCTGATCACTGTAAACTGCGCCATTCTCGGAATCACGCTGATAAATGTTGAGGTTGAAATGTACTCATTTCTGGGTTCAACAGTGAGCGCTGTGGCCACCGGGCTCGGATATTCCCTCGCCATCCTTCTTATGGCTAGCATAAGAACGCGGCTGGAGCTTTACGAACAACCGAAATCTTTTCATAACCTCCCGATAGCATTTATAGTGGCGGCCATCTTGGCCATGGCTTTCCAAGGGTTCAGTGGGATGGGAAGATGATTGCGGAAGTTGCCGTGCTGGGCGGACTTGGCTTCGTGTTTGCGGTGGGGTTAGCCATCGCCTCAAAAAAGCTGGAGGTAAAGGTCGACGAGAAGCTGAGCAAGGTGAAAGAGCTGCTCCCTGGAAGGAACTGTGGCGCCTGCGGGTTTGCCAGCTGCGACGAGTATGCTGAAGCACTGGTCAACGACCCCTCGCTGATCAAGGGGTGCAGGCTTGTGGCCGACGAGGAGAGGGAAAAAATCGCGGAGGTGGTGGGTTCTGAAAACGAGAAAGTTGACCACCACTGCGCCGCGCCGCTCTGCAGGGACGGCTCGGAGCTGAAGTTTGAATATCAAGGGATTGAAAGCTGCGCTGTTGCTGCAGGAGTGGGCGGAGGATTTCTGGAGTGCAAGTACGGGTGCCTCGGCTTTGGGGACTGTGTTGAAGCATGCCCGTTTGGCGCAATCAAGATGGTGAACGGCCTCCCGCAGATAGACGACGAGAAGTGCACGGGCTGCGGCCTCTGCGTGAAAGAGTGCCCGAGGCATGTCATCGCGCTTCTGCCACGCAGCGCGAAGCTCGTGGTCAGGTGTCACTCGCCGGAGCCCGCGAAGGTGGTGGCGAAGGCGTGCAAGAACGGGTGCTTCACCTGCAACATCTGCGAGCGGACGTGCCCTGTCCACGCGATAAAGATGGAGAATAACCTCCCGGTGATTGACCAGGCGGCCTGCACGTCATGCGGGACATGCGTGGAGAAGTGCCCGAGACACGTCCTGGAGCTGGTGAAATTTGGCGAAGCCAGCGCTCCCAGCCTATCACCCGCTGCCGGTTGCCACACTTGCCACTAAAAGCGCGTAATCCCAAGCGCCAGTTCTAACAATTTCCCCTTCGGCCGAGACTATGAGCCCCTTCAGCCCCATGTTGTCAAGAAGCGCCTTTCCTTCCACCGGGCCCAGTACAAAAGCGGCGGTGCTCAAGGCGTCCGCCCTGACAGAATTCTCAGCTATCACAGTCACGCTGATGCTGTTGTCTGCCGACATTCCCGTCCTTGGGTCGATAATGTGGTGGATCCTGGTGCTCCCCAGGAAATAGAACCTGCGGTAGTCGCCGGAGGTGGATATCGCGAAGTTCTCAAGATCAAGCACCCCCAAGTATTCCCAGTCGGCCCTCGGGTGTTGTATGGCTATCTTCCAGGTCCTCGGGCCAAACCCCTGGATTTCGCCGCCAATCGCCACAAGCCCATTCTCCACCCCCGCCTGACGGAGGATGTCGGCGGCCCTGTCCACGGCGTACCCTTTTGCTATGCCCCCGAGAGTGGCCTTCATGCCGGGAGTCTGGAACTTGACCATCCCGCTGTCGCCGTCTGTCAAAAGGTTCTCCCAGCCGACAAGCGCCATGGCGCTCTGTAACTCGGATGGCTCCGGCTCCCGCCCCGTGGTTTTCACCTTCTCCATCCAAAGCTCGACCAGGGGCTCGACGGTCGGGTCAAAGGCACCGCCTGAAATGCCTGAAGCCCATTTTGCCCTATTAATTGTGGTCATTACATCTTGGGAAACATTCACCCACTCAGTGCCGCTGTTGTTCAAAACATAGATTTCGCTTGCTGGATTGGTGGTGGACATCAGCCCATCAAGCCTGTTTATCTCGTCGAACGCCGCCCTGACTGCGATGGTTGCTTTTTCGGTGTTTTCATCCTCCGCCATCACCGTGACAGTTGTGCTCATGGCTACCCCGGTCCCCTGCACGCTGCTCCCGTTGATTTCTATCGTTGGGGATCTGGCCTCCACAGAGCCCAGAAGGCCGGCTGTTACGAGCCCCATCGCGATCAAGCCGCCGGCCAGCTTTCCGACTGACCCGCGACTGATAAGCTTTGGTATGAAGAAAAGGCCCGATAGCATTGCGACGTGAAGCATGAGAAGCGTGACGGCCAGGCCGAGAAGGCCGAGGTGCCTCCCGAGCGCAGCTATCCCAGCGACGCCGACGCCGATGGCCAGTAGGCGGGAGCCGAGCACCACCCCGGTGTTTTCCTTTGAATACATCTCGGAGCTTTTTATCACGACAGCGGTGGCAGGCACAATAGCTAGCGCCATCAGCTGAACCGCTATAATCCCTTCAGTGAAGCCCGGGAACGCCAGAGGAATCAGCACTGGAGTCAAAAAAAACACCGCGGCCGCAAGAACAAGCGAAAAGATGATGCCAACGCGCTCAACTCTCCTTGTGTCCGCCCCCGCCGATCTCTCGGGCAAAAGGTAGAAGAACAGTATCTGAGGGAGGGCACCTAGCAGAACAAAAATTCTGTAAGCAAAGTTGTAGTACCCCAAAAGCGCCATCCCGAAAAGTGAGCCTATCAGAATTTTGTCAAGGAAATTCACCGCGGCTCCGCCCACGTCTGCACCCCAGGCTCCGTAAATGAACCCGCGCTTCTCCCCGACCTTTCCAAAGCTGGGCCGAAGGTGCCTGAGGACACCGACGCCGAAGACCAAGTAAACAACCGCCATACCCACCAGTATCCAGCCCGTCGCGCCGAAGACCAAGTAAAACAAGAGCGGAAGGAAAAGAGACAATATCCTGGCACCGACCCACAACCACATGTATCTCCTGTAGTCCCGCTTGGCAAGCTCTAGGTGGATCGCCATGGAAAAAATGCTCAGACCCACCACAAGGAGACCTGAGGGCAGCCCTAAAGCAAGAGCCGTCAGAGCGCCGGCCATGACGCTCAAAAACAAGACGAGGGAGACGAAGCTGCCCAAGAGCTCTTGACTTTTTTCTTTCTGGAAGTAGGTCACGATGGTCTTTCCGAGGCCGACAGAACAGATGACTGAAATTATTGTGGCGATTGAAACAAGCCAACTCAAGTAGCCGTATGATACCGGGTGGATGACTGCGGCCAGCACCAGCCAGAAGATGGCTCCGAGTAGTGTTGCCGAAAGCTGTGCAATTGAAACCTGCGCAAGCCCCCGTCGACTTTCAGGTGCCGGCTCCATCCAACCGCCTCGGAGCTCACTCCGCAACGACAAATTTCAACGCGAACAACAGGATTACCCCCAACAGGAACGCCAAGAAAGCCGTCACAGTCTTCGTTTCATGCTGCTTGTGCATCTCTGGGACAAGGTTGGATGCCGCGATGTAGAGGAAACTCCCTGCAGCAAAAGATAGAAGAAGTGGAACAAAGCCGCCAAAGTAAGGTATGAAGAAAAACCCTACTATGCCTCCAGCGACGGCCGTGAGCGCTGTCGCAAAATTCATCAGAAGGGCCTTCCGCGGCTTCAGGCCCCCGTAGACTATCACTCCAAAGTCTCCAAGCTCCTGCGGGATTTCATGGATGGCGACCGCAAAAGTTGTTACCACCCCAATGCCAATGCCTGCTAAAAAGCTGGCAGCTATCGCAAGCCCGTCAATGAAGTTGTGGACGCCGTCTCCGACGAGGTTGAGGTACGCGAATGTGTGGATGGGGCACTTTCGCTCGCGGCAGCGGCGCCATACCAGCCTTTCCATGACAAAGAAGACGGCGAAACCTACTATCACGACTATAAACACAGTGTTTGTTCCGCCTGACATCGGATTTCCAAGGGCTTCGGGTATTAAATGCAAAAAAGCGCCACCCATCAAGGTGCCCGCGGCAAGTCCCAAAAGAGCGTGCAAAAGTTTGTCCAGCAGGCTTTCTGAAACCACCAGAGTAAGCGCTCCCATGAAAGACACCAAGCTGACTCCTGTTGTCCCGGCCAATATCCACAACAACTCGCTCATTGCATCAGACTATGCGCGCCATTTTAAAAGCTTGCAAAATGACGTTGAACTGTGCAACCATGGATGAAGCTGAATTGAAGGCGATTATGGAAAAATATGCAAAGTCCCAGGGGCTTGCGCTTAACCCTGATAAAGAGGTCGCCGGCGCGGTAATCAAGGGACTTTTGGAGAATGCCAAGAAGTACGGCTTCCGGTACTGCCCGTGCAGGCCCCTTGCCGGCGACAGGAAGGCTGACGCTCCAAAAATCTGCCCCTGCGCCTGGCACAAAGATGAAATCGGAAAGATGGGGCACTGCCACTGCTGGCTTTTTGTGAAGGGAAAATGAGAAATGTGATGAAATGGATAAAGAATTGGAGGAAATACGAATGAAAAAGATGAAGGCGCTGGAGAAAAAGCAATTCGGCAAGCCGGTGGAGGTCACTGACAACACTTTTGACGAGCTCGTCGGCTCAAACCCCGCGGTGGTTGTGGACTTCTGGGCCGAGTGGTGCGCGCCGTGCCGCCTCATGGGGCCTGTGATAGAGGAGCTCGCGAAAAAATACTCTGGGAAGATTGTCTTCGGGAAGCTGAACGTGGACAAGAATTCTGAAACACCACCCAAGCACAACATAGCCGCAATCCCAACGCTATTGTTTTTCAAAAACGGGAGGGTTGTGGACCAAGTTGTAGGCTTCGTGCCCAGCCCCCAGCTCGACAAGAAGCTGCTGAATATTCTGTAATGCCGCGCCAGGCAGAGCATGGTCAACATGGTCAAAGCAGAAGAAACCCACCTGACAAAAAGGCAGTTCGAGGTCCTGAGGATGAAAGTTGAGGGAAAAACCCTCTCTGAAATTTCAAGGGCCCTAGGGACGAGCAGGGCGAACGTCAGCCGGCTGGCGAGGGTGGCCGAGCACAACATCGAGCTGGCGAAAAACACCTTGCGGCTTGTATCTACCATCAGGTGGCCTGTGAGGGTGGAGGCCAAGGCCGGCTCTAACATCTACGAGGTCTCCGACGCGGTGTTCAGCAAGGCCGATGAAAGCAGGATAAGGATCTCGCGCAACTACGCCGAGCTGGTGAGGCTGATAACGGAGGCCCTAGGGCGAAAGAACATCCGCCGCAGGAAGGCCACCAAGGATTTCACGATATTCATCAGTGGGGAGGGTAAGGTGGAGGTCCTGGTGGAATCAGGGGGACCTTGAGCTTTTTCTTCTGGACGGGGATTTTGACATCCACCTGACGAACATCAGAAACGATGAAGCAAAGCCAAGGAAAAACCCGAACTCGTGGGCGAAAACATCAACGCCTGGCCCAACGCTGAAGAAGAATTCCGGCGTCAAGACCAGCTCCAGAAAAATTATGAGAAAGATTATAACAGAGAGCGCCGGGATTACCATGTCCTTCGCCTTCAGCGGGCTTTTCTTGCGCCGCTTGGCCATCCTGAGCTTTTCCAGGTTCATGCCGCTGCTGAAGATGGCTGAAGAAAGCACCACTCCCAATGAAGCGTAAACTATCCCTGAAGACCCGAAAGAGCTGACGCCGGTCGTCGCGGACAGCTGCCATATCACCAGCTCGACTGCATCAGAGGCGAAGGCTGATATGAAAATGAGCCAGGCGAAAAGCCGGCTGATGTGGCGCCTCTCTTTCAAGTTGAGCCCAAAGTTGGCTAGCAGGAAAAACACGCAGGAAAGGGCGAAGCCCTGGATATTGTTGAGAAGGTGTCCAGCGTCGCCGTGCACGAAGGCGGAAGTCAAGACCCCCCAGGGTTTGTCCGGGGCAAGCGATAGGGACTCCTGGATGAGGGGGTCGGCGGACGTGACTGCAAAAACAATCAGGCCAACCGACACAAGAAACGCGAAGGCGATGGCGACGGGCTCAAAACCTGACAGCCGACGCCATTCTTTAGATGCCGGCCGCTTCCTTTTCCTCTCTTTTGGAGCGTTCATCCGCTTACCACTTCTGCC
>JBFLWG010000053.1:0-6614 GCA_040757795.1 Hadarchaeota archaeon (SeqCode)
GTGCGTGGGCAGTAACCGATGTGGATTCCCCGGAAGATCTCGAAAAATTGGGCAATTTTTCTACTTAATAAACCACCTCCACTCAAAGCTTCGGTGGCATGGTGGGGGCGTGGGGTAACAGGTAACCCGCCCAGCTGTCGGCTACTGCCCCCGTGGGCAGGACCTGGGAAATCCGGGTTCGAGTCCCGGCGCCCCCGCGCGCCCCGTGCACACGGGCCATGGGGCCATGCCACTACATCGGCTCAGCAAACTTATGATGCCGAGCACCCACCCAGCTGTCGCCAGTTTATTGTTGTTTTTCAAATGTAAATAAATTTTGGTTAAAGACGCTGTTTCAACACTTCAAATCAATATAATTCAACTCGCGCCAGCGTGCTGTACACCGGCCCCTTCGGCGTCAGTGTGCTTTTCTCAAGTTCCACGGCATCCACTCGGGATGTGCCAAACTCTTCCCCAGATTTTGACCTGATGAAATCAACGAGTTTCGCCTTTTCCCTCACAAACTTCACCCGCGCCAGTGTCAAGTGAGGATGAAAATCCTTCTCTAGGCTGAACCCCAGCGGCTGAAGCGCGGCGTCAATTTTTCTCTGAATCTGTTTCACCTGCTCGCCACCCTCGCTCACGCCAGACCAGATGACGCGCATGTAATTTAGGTTCGGGAACACCCCTAACCCCTTCAAGCTGATGTCAAATGCTCGCTCTCCAGCGGCGGCTTCCTTTATTTTTTCGGAGATTTCGCCAATCTTTTCCCCGGGAACCTCGCCCAGAAACTTCAGAGTCAGGTGCAGGTTCTCCGGCTCTACCAGCTTCAGCTGCGCCCCGAGCGACGGCAACTGGCCCTGCAGGGAGATGAGCCTTTGCTTCACGTCTTCGCTGATTTCCATCGCAACAAAAGCGCGGACCATCCGGCCACCCTAAGGGACGAATTTCACGACTTTCGGAAGGTCCTTGACACTAGCTATTATGGCGTCTGGCTTGTACTTCTCCAGCAGCTCCCGCCTCATGAGCCCCGTCAGTACCCCGACCGTCTTCGCCCCCGCCTTCTTGCCGTCCCTGATGTCGTTCCAGTAGTCGCCCACGACAACGCTGTCCTGCGGCTTGACCTTCAGTTTCGCCATCACCGTCTTGAATATCTCGGCCTTCGAGAAGTGGTGGCCCTCCTCCAAGTGCTTCAGCACATCGTGGGCCGTCACGACGGTTTTCACGAACTTCCCGATGCCGTGCCCTTCAAGCTCTTTCCTGAGCTTCACCGACGGCACTATGCAGCTGGTGATGACGGCAATCGGTACCTTTTCCCTGTGCAGTTTCTCAAGTGTCTTTTTCACGCCGGATATCAGGCCGCACTTTATTTCCCCATCCCTGTACTTCCAGAGGAACTCAAGCCAGAAGTGGTGCAGCATCTCATCCCTGTGCTTTGTGCCGGGCGGCGCCACGACATCGTCGAGAGTGTCATCGACATAATTTTTGAAGAACTTCTCCCAGCTGACGGGCTTCTTCTCGTGCTTCTCCAGCAGCTTGTTGAAAACTTCAAAAAATCTGTCCAGGGTGTCTACAAGAGTGCAGTCGAGGTCGAAGATGACGGCTTTCGCGGTGATCATTCACTCACCGAACAGCAGCTTCCTGCGTGCCTCCTTCAGCTTCTCCACCACACTGTACGGCACTTTGACGCAGCCTACCGGTTCCTCCGCCCCGTGGCTGTCGCTCCCGCCAGTCGTTATCAGGTTGTACTCTTTCGCCATCTGAAGGTACTTCTCGGACTCCTGCGGGGAATGTTTGGAGTGATACACCTCCACTCCCATCAGGCCGGCTTTGACCAGGCCGGACAAATCACCGTCGTTGTATGGCGAGTACTTTGGGTGGGCCAGGACAGGGACGCCCCGGAGTTTTTTTATCTGAGTGATCGCCTCTTCCGGAGAAATCTCGTACTTCCCTACCCAGGCCGGCCCTCCGTACCTGAGGTATTTCTCGAAGACCTCATCCACTGTTTTCGCATAGTCATGTGTCAGCATAACCTTGGCAATGTGGGGGCGGCCGACAGATCCCCCCGCAGCCTGGTCCAGCACCTCTTTGAACTCCATCTCAAACCCCAGCTGCTGCAGCTTCTTCACCATGACCTCCGCCCTCCATATCCTGACCTGCTGTATCGTCCGAAGGAGGGCCTGGAACTTCTTGTCTTCCCACTCGTAGAAGTAACCCAAGATGTGGACCTCATGCTCGGCGACCTCTGTGCTCAGCTCTATCCCAGGCACCACCTCCACCCCGTACTTCTCCTCCAGCTCGAGCGCCGCGCGGATGCCGTTTATTGAATCGTGGTCACATATCCCGATCGCGGCCAGCCCGGCCTCCTTCGCGACCCTCAAGACAGCGTCCGCGGTGTAGATGCTGTCGGAGGCGCTGGTGTGCACGTGAAGGTCCGCGTACTTCTCCATAACACCAACAAACCCAGCACACCAACCGTTAAAAGGATAGGGTAGAGGGCAGATTGTGGCGTGATGAAAAAAGCCGTGTGCCTGCTTTCGGGCGGGCCTGACAGCGCGACGGCTGCGGCCGTGGCGAAGCGCGACGGGTACGAGGTGCATTGCCTCACTTTTGATTACGGGCAGATTGCCCCGAGGGAGCTCGAAAGCGCGAAGCTGGTAGCCAAAAAGCTCGGAGTGAAGTTCAGGACAATAGATCTTTCGTCAATCAAGGGACTCTACGGCAGCGGCGTGACGGCCCTGACCGACGCCAAGATGAAGATGCCTGAAAGGTTCGAGCCGAGCGTCATCGTCCCCTTCAGGAACGGGATAATGCTCTCCATCGCCGCCGCCTATGCAGCGGCAATCGGCGCGGGCGCCATCTACTACGGGGCGCAAAAAGACGACTCGCCCTTCTACCCGGACTGCCGGTCGGATTTCGCGGATGCCATGTCGAACGCCATCTCGTGCGGCACCGGGCTGAAAATCAGGGTGAAGAACCCGCTGGCCAGGCTAGGGAAGGCAGACGTTATCAGGCTCGCCGCGGAGACCAAGGTGCCGCTGGAGCTCACTTGGAGCTGTTACCTGAACGGGCCGCTCCACTGCGGCCGCTGCGAATCGTGCAGGAACAGGAAAAAGGCGTTCCGGGAAGCTGGGATGGAGGATCCGACGGAATACGTTGCGTGACCTGGCGGAAGGTTGAAAAAGTTTTGAGTGGAGTGTTGTCTATGGCGAAAGTAAAAATAATGGCCGTGGACGACGAGCCCGACATAATCTCCCTGCTTGAGAAGGTAATGAAGAAGGCGGGCTTTGATTTCATCGGATTTTCCAGCGGGAGGGAGTTCCTCGCCAGGTACCCAAAAGAAAAGCCTGACCTGGTGCTGCTCGACATCATGATGCCGGAGATGGACGGGTGGGAGGTATACAAGGAGATCAGGAAAATCAACCCCAACCAAAAAGTCTCACCACTCACGGCCCTCGACATCCCGCCGAAAATCAAAACAGGAATTCTCGAGCTCGGCGCCTCCGATTACATCACCAAGCCGTTCGTGCCGGATGAGCTTGTCCAGAAAGTGAAAAACATACTGGCCCGCAAGTGATTGCCGGCGTTTTTGTGTTATCCAGATTACCCCACGGGCCCGACAATTTTATTAGAAAGATGAGTGTAGGTGTTATCAGCGGTGGGTTGGGTAGCCGGGCTACCCTTTTTTATTTTACTTTTTCAGCGCTCACCATCTTTCCAGCGAAGCTTTGCGTGGCCGGGGTATTTAAAGGGGAAAACCAAGTCTGCCGGATGTTTTAATAGGCTGAACCGGCCGGCCTGTTTTACTTTGCCACCATTCTCGCCGCTATCGACAGGACCACTCCAGCAATCCCGCTTCCTGTGCCCAGCGCCAGGGCTGCAACTCCTTGGAAAAATCCGGGCAGCGCAAGCGCCAGCAGCAGCCCAATCAGCCCCGTGCCCGTGCCGAGAGTCACCAGAAGTTTCCCGCTTGTGACCCGCCCGAGCCCGAACAACAACCCGCCCAAAATAACGGCGACCCCTCCAAGAGACGCCAAGAAGACAAGCACCTGGAAAAGCAGAAGCAGCGCCCAGTGGCTGCCGAGAAGCGACGTGACGAAGTTCCTGATTGACTCCCAAGTTGCAGCTCCTGTTATCCCGGCGCCCAAAAGCAAAACGCCAGCCGCGACCGCCAGATACATGGCCAGAGTGTTTCGCAACCGACCACTATCTTTCAAACAACTTTCTGACGGACTGGCTTTCCGCGGCGACCTTCCCCTTCCTGATAACCCATCTCCTGTCGGGCTGCCGCCTGATGGAGTCCTTTGCCGAGCTAGCGTCGATAATCACGATGTCAGCCCTCTTCCCGGGCTCCAAGCCGTAGTCCTTCGCCCCGAGCGTCCGCGCCGCATTGTATGTCATCATCTTGAACACAGTCTCAATCTCCTTCGGCATGGTCAGCTGCGCGGCGTGGGCGGTGATGTTCGCGACCTCGAGCATGTCGGCCTTCCCGAACGGGTAAAAAGCATCGTTGACGCAGTCCTGGCCGAAGCTCACGTTGACCCCGGCGTCCAGCAGTTCCTTCACTCTGGTGATGCCCCTCCTGATGGGCTGCTTGTCCTCGCGGCCTTGGATGACGAGGTTGGTGACGGGGTTAGTTATCATGTTGATGTTGGCCTGCCTCACCAAGCTGATGACCCTCTTGGCGTAGTTGTCTGGGTAGGCCGCCAGGGCGCAGGTGTGGCCGGCCGTGACCCTCCCCTTGTAGCCCTCGGCGAATGTTTAACTCGCCAGGTACTCCAGCGAGCGCGAGCGGGGGTCGTCGGTCTCGTCAACATGCATGTCGATGTCGGCGTTGAACTGCTTGGCGACCTCGAAGCAGATGTCTATGTGGGGCTTGGCCTTGGAGTACGGCCTCTCGTGGTGAGGCATCCCGCCGACGAGGTCCGCGCCCATCTCCATTGCCTTGTACATGAGGTCCTCAGTCCCGGGGTCGCGCAGGATGCCCTCCTGCGGAAAGGCGACAACTTGGATGTCCATCAGGCGGCCGAACTTCTTCTTGACGGCCAGCAGCCCCTTCAGCGGCTTGAGACCGGCGATTGTGTCGATGTCGGCGTGGGTCCTCATCCTGGTGGTTCCGTTCATCAGGGCCTGCTGGATGACCCCACCGGCGCGGCGGACGACATCCGCCTCGTTGTACTTCCTCTTCCTGTCCCAGATGATCTCGATGGCCTCCTGAAGGGTGCCGGAGACGTTTGGCCTGATCTCGTCGCCGATCATGCACTTGTCGAGGTGGATGTGAGGGTCGATGAACGCCGGCGCCGCGAGCATCCCCTCGGCCTCGATTATTTTATCCGCGCGGCCCCCGATGCCCCTCGCCAATTTTGTTATCTTCCCATCGTCTATCCCGATGTCCCAGAGGCCCTTCCGCCCCCAGACCCGCGCGCCTTTAACTAGGATATCCATCTACTTTCCCTCCCTGCCACAGGGCCAGCCCGGTGACATCGTCCTTGACCCTTTCCATCTTCGGTCCATGGAGCTCCTGAAGGTGGACCTCGGCGGCGAAGACGGTGCCCTTCAGAAGATGGCCCGACTTTGTGCCGCCGCGGTCGTCCCCGATGACCACATGAGCGTGCACGAAAGGCCCGCCGTTGTGTATCGAGACGTTGCCGACGCAACTGGTTATCTCGCAGGGGCCCTGGATGTCTGTAACAGCGTACTCCTTCTTTTTCTGGTCGTAGTATGCGAGCTTGCAATTCTTCAGCGCACCTATGGCCGTGAAGGTGGCCGCGCTGATTTTCTCCTTTCTCACAAAATCCGTAATCTCCTTGAGGACGTCCGACCCGTGACCCAGCCTCATCATGAAAAACCTCTCTGTCTTAAACTCAACCGTCCGCATCTCTTAATCTTTTAGTTAGGGATTTAAGACGATTGCGCTGAAGTTTTTTGAGGATGGAAGTTTGGACAAGTTCATGAAGGCGGCGATGGATGAAGCGAAGCAGGGTCTGGCGGAGGGAGGCATTCCCATAGGCTCTGTTCTCGTGAAAAGCGGGAAGATAATAGGCCGCGGGCACAACAGGCGCGTCCAGAAGAACAGCCAGGTGTTCCATGCCGAGATAGATTGCCTTGAAAACGCGGGGAGAATCAGGGACTACCGCGGCACCGTCCTCTACTCGACGCTGATGCCTTGCTACCTGTGCGCCGGGGCGGTCGTGCAGTTCGGAATAAAGAAGGTGGTCGTGGGGGAGAACTTCCACTACCGGGGGAAGGGGACGCTGAAGATAATGAAGGAGCACGGGGTGGAGGTCGTCATACTGAACGAGGAGGAGTGCATCAGGATGATGCACGATTTTGTCGAGAAGAACCCGGAGCTCTGGGCTGAGGACACGGGGCAGATTTGAATACAAGTTCAAGTGTTTTTGCGCTTCCCCGCCGACGATATTTTTCATCCTTTATAAACCCCGGCCGCCCAAAGCTCTGCCGGGAATGCTGTGAGATCGAAACGAAAGGTTTATCTGCTTTGTGGGATAAAAAGTGGGATGGGTGAAGAAGTGGGAGAAACCACGGTCGATGACAAGTGGAGGATAACAATCCCGCCGGACGTCCGGGAGGGCATCCAAAGGGGCCAGGCCTTGATCATCCAGAGCGAGGACTCA
>JBFLWG010000054.1:0-6570 GCA_040757795.1 Hadarchaeota archaeon (SeqCode)
CTCATTCACGTTCCTGCTCGACCAGGAAGGTTTCTACCAGTTCTACTCGAGGGCATGGGACGACAGGACCAACTACGAGAACGCCCCTGACAACGAAGACACAGGGTGCGGGTACGACTTCACTGTACCTGGAACACCAACCCCCACATCTCCAGAAAACGGCTCGGCCGTGACCACACCCACCCCGACGTTAATCTGGACCAGCGTGAGCGACCTCTCCGGAGTTGTGTATGAGCTTGTGATCGACGACGAAAACAGCTTCACAACCCCATATGTCTACTACAAGACTCAAATTTCAGAGAACTCCACAATTGAAAACTCACTTGGGGCGGCTACATTTTACTGGCGCGTGAGGGCTGTGAATGGCGCTAGCTTGGCAGGAAACTGGTCAGGCGGCTTCACATTCACTGTCACAAACGTCTGGCGCGAGGTGGAAACATGGACTGGCACGGTAAGCGCCACGACTCAGTGGAAAGCAGTCGAGACCTGGACTGGCACGATAACAACCCAGCCCGCCGCCGGATGGCAAAGCGTGGATAGTTGGAGCGGGACAATCATTACTACCGCCAACCAGTGGCAGGTCGTCGAAACCTGGACTGGAACGGCCTCTGCAACTGGTGCCTGGAAGGCCGTGGAGAGCTGGGCTGGGACAATAACTACTTTAACAAACTACTGGAGAGCCGCAGAGACCTGGAATGGAACAGTACAGGCAACTGCCTTCTGGAAAGTTGTGGAAAGCTGGGCCGGCACAGTGACAACAACTACTGGATGGAGCACTGTTGAAACTTGGACAGGCAGTATCACAACACCTGCCATAGCGTGGACAGCAATTGAAACCTGGAGTGGGACTCTCACAACTGCCGCAGGGTGGAAAGCGGTTGAGACTTGGTTGGTAACAGTTCAAGCCGTGACCCCCGGGTGGCTTGCTGTCGAGGGCTGGACAGGGACAGCCAGCGCAGCCATACCAGCTCCTGAGCTCATCTCGCCATCAAACGGATCCAGCACAGGCGACAGCACTCCAACATTCGACTGGGACAACACCACACAAGTGGACAACTTTGAACTCCAGGTCGACGACGACGCCAACTTCTCATCTCCAGCAATAACATCTACAACAACGGCAAGCGACTTAACTCCTGGGGCCTCCCTGCCGGACGGCACCTATCGCTGGAGGGTGCGCGCGTTCAGGGGCGGCGAGAACTCGGCCTGGTCAAGCGTTTGGTTGTTCACCGTGAGCACAGCTGGACCTGGGCCAGGACCGGGACCTGGACCTGGGCCAGGACCGTCACCAGACTTCAGCATCTCGGCAAGCCCGACAACCGGAGATGTGTCCCAGGGCAGCTCGACGCAGGCCACCATTACAATAACGCCCAGCGGAGGCTACAGCTACACAGTCTCCCTCAGCGCGACCGGCCTGCCCAGCGGAGTCTCCATAAGCTTCACGCCAGAAAACGGCACATCCTTCACCTCGACCATGAACGTTGTTGTGAACAGGAACACCCAGGTGGGAAGCTACACAATAACAATCGCGGGAATAGGAACCGACGGCAAAACACACACCACAACATTCACCCTTAAAGTCACGGAATTGCCGGTTGGTCTGCCAACATCATCTGTGAGCGCCATCACGCCATTCTGGCAGGTTTCAGTGCCGTCCACTGTGTCGGCGATAGCAAGCGACAACGATGGCTTCGTGGCCAGCGTGACACTCTACTACCGCTACTCAGCTGACAACTTGACTTGGGACAACTGGGCGGCCTTCAGCATGGACACCGCTTCCCCGTGGTCTTGGAGCTTCACGGCACCGAGAGGACAGGGATACTATGAATTTTACTCTGTGGCCAGGGACAACGAAAACAACCTTGAGCCGGCCACCGCGCAGGTGCAGGCAAGGTGCGGCGTCGACACGACCCCGCCGGCTGCGCCAATACTAGTGGCTCCGTCAGAAATCTCAAACACGGGCGCGCCCAAGTTTGACTGGTCTGACATGGCGGAACTTTCCGGCGTCAGCTACA
This sequence comes from Hadarchaeota archaeon (SeqCode), assembly GCA_040757795.1. Taxonomy (GTDB): domain Archaea; phylum Hadarchaeota; class Hadarchaeia; order Hadarchaeales; family Hadarchaeaceae; genus DYTO01. The sequence continues at coordinate 2,016 of JBFLWG010000054.1, forward strand.
CTCTGGAAGTCAGCACTGGAATCAGCATGACAACACTCACTTTGAGAAGGACGGGAGTTTCCGCATCCGAACACTCGTTGAGCGCTCTAGAAACATTGGCGGCTGGAATGTACTACTGGCGCGTCCAAGCTCAGGACGGCGCTGGAAACTCTGGCGCATGGTCTGTAACCCGGGCGCTGTACATAACTTCCGCACCTGTGCCGACCGTGACCATCGAAAAGCTGTCGGCTGGTGGAACCGGAACACTCGACTTCACCCGATACGGCATCTTCATAACTAAAGTGACGATAACCGCCAAGCAGGAAGTCTCCGGCGGGGAAGCCAAGGCGACGCAAATCTCGATAGATGAATTCGTCCAAAAGCCGGAATGGGCTTCAGCGCTGGAGAACATGCATGTGTACCACTACTTTGGCATAGTCAGCAGCACCATCACGAACGAGGACATCGGCTCGGCGAGAATAGAATTCAGGGTGACAAGGGACTGGGCTGCCCAGAGGGAGCTTGACGAGAACTCAATTGTAATGTACAGGTGGAACGGCAGCATGTGGGAGAACCTGCAGACTAGGTTCCAGCGGACCGACTCCGACTTCATGTACTTCGAGGCGGAGTCCGCGGGGCTCTCCCTGTTCGCCGCGGGCGGTAAAAAGGTGGAAACGCTTGTAATCGTGCCACTCCCGCCGTTCTTAATCTACGCCCTGCTCACGATGTTCGGCGTCATAGGGGCCGGTTTCGGGTACTGGACCTACATGAGCAAGATCCGCCGCATCCCGCAGGTGGTCCCGCTCAGGCGCCTTGCCCAGACCTCACGCCCGGCACCGGCCATTCCAAAGCCAATCATCCCGACCATCTCGGTTGAAATGCTGCAGCCAGCGCCTGTGACAGCAACTGCCGGGGTGACGACAGAAGCCGAGCCTGTACCAATCACCACCCCTGCGTTCAAGCCAAAGATAACTCCTCATGCCGAGACTCTCACGGCGCTGAAGAAAATCGGCGCTCCTGCGAGGGCCCCATCCATCCCGAAGGTCCCAGGCGTCATCAGCGGCCCAGCCCCGATCTCTCTGACCCAGCTTGCAAAGGTTGTGAGGCCGGTAACCCCCGCCACGTCGCTGGATGAGCTTGCCAGGATCACCAAGGGCGCCCCAGCCATCCCGGTGAAAAGCCTTCAGGTGACCGTCAAACCAATCGAGCCGGCGGTGGCGCTCGAGATGTTGAAGAGAAAAATAGAAACAGAACAACGCACGGACGGTGGAACTCGCCCACCAAAGGCCAAAAAACACAGCAGGAAAAAAAGATAATTAACCAGGGCCAGCCATCGACTCGAACTTCGGGGCCAGCTTCGTCGGCTTTATGTCCATCTTGAGTATTTCCTGAGCCACTTTCTTCAAGGACAGGCTCGCTTGGGCCTCAGGGTACGCCGCGATAACAGGGAGGTCGCGCCTGAAGGCGTCCTCGACCATCTCATCGTCCTCCACCATCCCTATCACAGGAGCTATCTTGCTGGCGTGCTCGACCCAGTCGTCCATCATGGCCCCGCGCGGTACCCTGTTTATCACCACCCCGACGCTCTGAGCGCCCATAAGCTGCTTCAGGCCGGCGGCTGTCTGGCTTGCCGAAAAGACAGAGTCCACATCAGGATTGACTACAAATACTAGAACGTCTGCTATGGCCGTCAATATCAGGTGCTCGAAGCTAACGGAAGCTGGCGTGTCGACCACTATGTACGTGAAGTTCTTCCTGAGTTTCGCGATCATCCTTTCAAACCTGTTGATGGTGTGCTCCACAAACCCGATCATGTCCCTGCTCCCCGGAGGCAGGAACCTCCCGCCCGCCGGAAGTACCGCCAGCTTGGGGAACATCGGCTTCCCGCCGGCCATCAGCTGGGAGAGGTAGATCGCGTCCGAAAGAGCATGCTTGCCCTCCAGAACATGCGAGAGGGTGACGTCGGCGCCGGGGCACAGCTTCAGCTCCACTGTTCTTACATGCGTGTCCCCGTCTATCAGCAGCACCATGCCGTTCTGGAGCTTGCTCAGCCACGCCGACAGCCCCATTGAAACTGTGGACTTTCCCACGCCGCCTTTCGTCCCCATGACTGAAATTATCGGCACTTCATCACTCTTGGGGCTTCCTGCCCTTGAAAATTTTCTCGAGCTCTTTCCGGAGGTCCTGCCCGGGCGGAGAAGTGGGGTTCCTTACCTGTACCCTCATGTCCGAAGCCCTGTGGACTAGCTTCAGCCTCTTCGGGTTGACTGGGTCGAACTCAAACCTGAGAAGATCGGCCTCCTCTAGCTGCTGGAGGTGGTATCTGATGAGCACGTTCGTGATGTTTCTCTTGAAGAAGCCGCTCGCACGCTTCGCGAGCTCCGCCTGCCTGAGCGGCCCCTTCCCTATTTCAAGGTAAATCCACTGCCTGATCGGGTCGGCCAATGACTCCGCAACCTGGAACGCCTTCTCCATGTTCAGCGTTTGCCACTCTGCCTCCTCAGCCCCTTCGAAGAGCTTTGTTGGCCTCCCTTTTTCAACTTCCATTTTTCACAGATATTCTTTCTTTCTTCTCGTATAAAAAGTTTTATACTTGATTTAAAACAAATGTTACTTTGTATAATCAGGGCGGGGACCTCCAGATTTAAGGCTGGAGGACCACATTTTTTGAGCATGACAGGAAACATTCGACAAGCGCTGGCCGGGCAACTTTCGGGGGACGAGCTGAAGCTCCTGCGGGCTTTTGACATCGTGGGGGACATCGCAGTGATAAAAGTACCGGCGCAACTTCTGCCTAAAAAACACCAAATCGGCGAAGCGATAATGAAGGTCCACAAGCAGGTGAAAACGGTGCTGAATCAGACGGGTCCGGTAAAGGGGGAGTTCAGGACCAGGGGGCTGGAGTTAATCGCGGGGAAACCAAAAACAACCACGACCTACTTTGAGAGCGGATGCTCAATCAAGGCAGACTTGGCAAAGGCGTATTTTTCCCCGAGGCTGGCTGGCGAGAGGCTCAGGATAGCCGGAATGATATCTTCAGGGGAGGTCGTGCTGAACATGTTCGCGGGGGTGGGGAGTTATTCAATTGTCGCTGCAAAAAAAAGCGCGGCCGCCAAGATTTATTCAGTGGACAAGAACCCGGACGCCTTCAATCTGATGGTTGAAAACATAAGGATAAACAGGGTTGGGGACAGGGTGATCCCTCTTCTCGGCGACGCGAGATACATCGCGGGGGAAAATCTGAAGGGCGCAGTTGACCGGGTGATAATGCCGTTGCCCGAGCTTGGCAGGGAATTCCTCGAAGTCGCGCTGGATGCCCTTAAGCCGAGTGGGGGGGTGGTCCACTTTTACGACCTGGGGCAGGAGCCGGATGTCTTCGGGCCCTCGGCCGACTTCGCGAGGGGCCTGGCCACAAGAAGAGGCATGGAAGCCACCCTGCTTGGTCAGCGAAAAATCAGGTCTTACGCCACCCGCTGTTACCATATAGCCCTGGACATTCTCTTTCAAAGGTAGTCAGATGGAAAGGCGAGTTTTGAAGTTTTTGAGGGATTTCGCGGAAAAGGAGCTTGAAAAGAAGAGGGCCTCCAGAGTCATTGTTCGCCGGGCCAAGATGAAAAGCGTGATGAAGCGCGGGAGGGTTCCGGACTTCAGGGTCAGGACGGTTGAAGGCGCAAAGTATCTCGTGTGCGTCTTCGCGAAGGAGGATATCACCATCTACTTTTTTGACGGGACGGGAGCCTCGCTCGGGGCGGCAGAGCTGTCAGGGAAGGAAGCCGAGGAAGAATGGAGCAAAATCTCTAAATCAACGGGCGCGGTTTTTAGCCTTTTTTGACCTGCCTTCCCACTTCTTTCTTATCTTTCTGGAAAGTTTCCCATCCTTGATCACTAGCGGGCCCCTGTACCCGCACTCCCTGCAATCGTAAACTGACCATAGGTGGGGCAATCCTGAAGCCCAAACAATGTTATCGGAGCCGCACCGCGGGCAGTGGAGCCGGCCTTTTGCAGCCACTCCTTGACCCCCGCTCAGAGCTCTATGAGCTTGGCCTGGACCTCTCGCTTGTTGGAAATTGAAACCTCTGCAGCGAACCCCTTTGTTATCTGGCCCGGATTAACCATGACCGTTTGACCAAGCCTGTCTATGCCACGGGCCTCATGGACGTGGCCGCAGACTAGCACTGGGGGCTGCTGCGATTCAACGTAGCTCCTTATGCTTTTGCTGCCGACGTGGACTCCCTCATCTATCTTGTCCAGGGCAGTGCCGAACGGAGGGGCATGCGTCACAAGCACCCATTTTGGCCCCTTGTTGCACCCTATTGCCGCGAGCTCCTCCTGAATCTCAGCCTCTGTCAGCTCAAACGGGGTGTTGAAGGGGGTGAGATTGGACCCGCCAAGCCCGACGAAAGTAACGTCGTCCAAGGCCCGGCACTTGCTGTGCAGGTTCATATCATACTTGTCGAGTATCTGCAACACCTGTTTGGGGTCGCAGTTGCCCGGAACGGAAAATGCTGCTATCCCCTGCTCTTTTACCCTCTGGAGAAGCCCCTCCGCCACCTCTGGAGGGCCGAAATTAGTCAGA
>JBFLWG010000055.1:0-6525 GCA_040757795.1 Hadarchaeota archaeon (SeqCode)
GAACACTCCTTTGATGTTTGTCTGCAGGTTCTTGTCGACCCCCAAGGAACCATCCGCCTGTAGCTCGAACCCATTGTCCGCCAAAAAAGTCTTCACAGGTTCGAAGCCTACGGACACGAAAAGCTCGTCCAATTCCAAAATCCTCTTTTCGCCCGTATCAAGATTGGTCATTTCAACCCTGACGATTTTTCCAGTCTCGTCCTTGAACGCCCCGGTTATCTCTGAATTGTAAAAAATTTTTATCCCCGAAATCTCCGCAAGTTTAACTGTGTTATCCTTTGCCTTTGCATACTTGTTCTTGACGATGACAGTGATGTCTTTTGTGATATCGCTTATTTGGACCGCGGTGTCAAACGCGTTGTCACCGCCGCCGACAATGATTGTTTTTTTATTCTTGAAGATTTCAGTGTGCTCCACCTTGTAGTGAATGTTGGGGCTGGCGGTATTTTTCAAGGCTTCCAGTTTTCTGGGGATGTTGAACATTCCAGTACACAGTATGACTCTCCTTGCTTGGTAGACATCCTGGGTGGTTTTTACTTCAATGTGATCTTCCTCTTTCCGTCCTATCTTCAGTACCTCTTCGCCGCACCTTATCTCCGCACCAGCATTCTTGGCCTGCATGAACAGCATCCTGCTCAGCTCCTTGCCCAGTATTCCAACGGGGAACCCAGGATGATCTCGAATAATCTTATCCGGGTAAAGGAGCACGGGCAGGCCTCCGGGGAAGTCTTGTTTTTCTATGACGAGGCAGCTCAAGCCTCTGAAAGAAGCGTTTGCCGCCGCTGTCAGGCCGGCCGGGCCGGCTCCCACAACAATCACATCGTAAGGTTTCATTTTATCCACATTGCTTCCATGATATTTTTATCTTGCTAGCGGTTTATTTTCCGCATTATTAAATTTTCTCATATCACAACCACTGCTGGATGGGCTTCATTTCTGAGATGTCCAGCACCGCTTCGATTGTCTTTGTATCTGCCTTTATTCCACTTTCCTCGACCGCGGCAATGGGATTTATGCCGCCCATCACTATCACTCCAACTTTGTTCACTTCGACTGGCAACCCGTACAAAGGTTCCCCCGGGGCTCCCACGACCAGCACCCCGCCCAAGCCCCCAAATTTCGCCTGACTTACGATATCCTTGGCATGGGGCCTCGCCGACATCGGTATTTCCCTGAGGTTAGCGAGTATCTGCCCTGAACCATGTTTCAGCACGTTCAGGTAGGAAGTCATTTTCCTAGAAGCGAAAACATCTAGGGGGTCCAGCGAGGAGCCCTGGTAGGTTATCACGTCAGTAAATCTTTTCGGCGTCCCTTTCTCTATCTCCAACAACCCCCCGAATTTTGGCGAAACGGGGATCCCTGCCTTTGCCAGTATCCCGTCAATGGTAACGCTGCAGACCATCGCTATGCCGACCTTCCCGCGGGGCACGGCTATCCCCGCTATGATCTTGCCCCCACCAACTATCTTTACAAAAGGACTGGGGGCATACTCGGCATCTATGACTTTTTTCATCACAGGGAGGGCTTTTTTCAGCTCACTCTCGTCCAGCAGGGAGATGTTGACTATGACAGTACCCGCCCTGGTTTTGACGTCGTAAGTCATTTTGTAGATGAGCTCCTCGATTTTCCCGACGACGAAACCGACCCGCTTCCCAACAAGCGCGCGCTTTATCTCTTCCTCGCCCTTTTCCGTGAGAGTCCTTCCCTCCAGTGGCCCTGATTTTTTTGTGAGTCCGCGCTCGTCCAATATTCTCAAATGATGGCGCACGCCCCTTTCGCCTATTTTAAACCCTCTTTTGTCCAAAGCCTTGGCTATCATTCTCGCACCGACCGGCCCCGACTGTTCCCTTTCTTTGAGAATGCCCAGTATCTCAAAAACCAGCCTCTGAACCTTCTCCTCGTTTATCATGCATACCCACTCACAACCTGTCTGCGCCCAATTTAATCATATGGGCAATAGGAAACCCTTTTCCTACAAAAGTGCTGAACTTTTCATACTTAAATTTTTAAGCTGCTACACATCCTAAAGACGCGAGACAACATGACAGAAAGAGTCCAGAAGGATTCCGCTTATCTGAACGGGATGTCGACTTCCGGCACCCGCACAAGGGTTAAGGATGTCGCGCCGGTGAGCGGGATGTGCGCCCTATGCATTAAGGACTGCCCGTTCCTCTGCGAGGTCGGGCTTTCTGCCATGAGGGGCCGAGAAGTTTTATACCCGGACTCCGCCTACTTTGGAACAAGCACTGCGGCATCTCTGAAAAACTACTGGATGGACTGGTCACACTTCAACATCCTCTGCGGGCTGAGGGGGGCTGAGGGAATAAAGCCTGACCCAGACCAAGCATTTTTCTCCAACGTCAGCACCGAGACAAAAATTGGAGGAATCCCTCTCAAGGTTCCGCTGGCGACCGGCGCTTTCGGCTCCACCATGGTCGCCAGGCTCAACTGGGACGGGCTGGCGATCGGCACGGCGCTTGCGGGCGCAATAATGGTGATAGGTGAAAACGTGTGCGGGGTGGACCCGGCCGCAAAATACACTAATGGAAAGGTCTCATACTCGAAGGATCTGGAATACAGGGTGAAAAAGTTCAAGGAGTTCTGGGACGGGAAGTATGGCGGGGTGGCAGTCCAGACAAACGTTGAGGACCAGCGTGGGGGGGTGGACATCTACGCGATGTCAAAGCTGGATGTCGACATTATTGAGAGAAAGTGGGGGCAGGGGGCGAAGGCGATAGGCGGCGAAATAAGAACCACAAGCCTTGAACGAGCGCTCACACTGAAGCAGAGGGGATACATTGTCTTCCCCGACCCTGAAGACCAGGCCGTCCAGGAGGCCTTCAAGTCAGGATTCTTCAAAAGCTTTGAAAGGCACAGCAGGGTCGGCATGCCAGCCGAGCGCGGCTTCGTCGAGGATGTGGAGTGGCTGAGAGGGCAGGGGGCGAAGAAGGTCACGCTCAAAACTGGCGCTTACCGCCCGGTCGACGTCGCCTGGACCATGAAGGTGGCGTCGGAGGCCAAGGTAGACTACATAACTTTTGACGGGGCTGGCGGCGGCACTGGGATGAGCCCAGTCACGATGATGAATGAGATGGGAACGCCCACTGTTTACTTGGAGGCGCAAATTCTCAAGTGCGCCCAGCTCCTGAAGACGAAGGGGAGATACGTCCCTGACATCAGCATGGCCGGCGGGTTCATGAACGAGGGACAAATGTTCAAGAGCATTGCTATGAGCAACTTCGGCGACGGGCCACTGGTGAAAAACATAACAATGGCGAGGGCCCCACTCACGGCGGTTTTCAAGTCCGTCTACTACACAGATCTGGCAAGGGACAAGAAGCTGCCGCGAGACTTTGTCTCTCGATACGGTACAGACCCCCTCAAGTTCTTCATAGTGGCGCCGGAGCTCAGGAAGAAGTTCGGAAAAAGATTTGACGACATCCCGCTTTCGGCGGTCGGGCTCTACACCTACCTCGTGGACAGGCTCGGCGTGGGGCTCCAGCAGCTGATGGCCGGCGCCAGGAAATGGAAGCTTGAATTGCTTGACAGGGGGGACCTTGCGGCGTTGACAGACGAGGCCGCTAAAATCACAGGCATCCCAAAGATGGATGAAGTTGAGGCCGATCTGATTGAGCAGATTTTGGATTGATTAGAAAAACGCTGGTGGGGTCGCCAGATTTCGGATACCTAGGCGTGAGTTTAAAATTTGAAAAGAGCTACGTCCGGTACGCTGCACGTCTGTGCCTGATGTATTGGATCTCAACCGACGCCTCGCTTTTTATTTTGTAAATAATCCTGTATTCTCCGGCTCGCAGTTTCCAGTATCCGTCCCACGCTCCATGAAGCTTGTCGCCCGCACGAACGTCGTCAAACAATTCATCTATAGCCAGTTCTACCCGGCGCTTGACGTTCTCGGGCAGTTTCTTTATGTCGCGTAATGCCCTTCTGGTGAAAGTGATTTCCGTCATTCAAATGCCAGCTGTTCTAAGAATTTTATCTCATCTCTATCCTTGAGCGCGGTGGCCGATGCCCAAACACCTCTTCGTAAGTGTAAACTCTTCCCGCCGCCGAGTCCTCTTGAGCTTCCTTGAGAGCTCGCAATGCTGCTGGGTCTGCCATCTCTTCAAGGGTGGCCATTATGCTGTTGTACTCCTTCGCGCCGATTACCACGGCGACCGGCTTTCCTTTTCTGCTAACAACTATTTGCTTTCCCGCCTCGGCATCACGAAGCAGACGGGGCAATTTTCGGTGCGCTTCTTTCACGCCAACTATTCGTCCGCCCATTGATATCACCGATTACTATTTCTTGTTTTCTGTATTTATAGGTATGTACCAAGGTTAATACTTAGGTTAAAACCGTGGTGGGGTCGCCGAGATTTGAACTCGGGTCACCGGCTCTTCCGCTTACGACCTAAGCCCCGATCGGCAGGTTGCCATTTGACAACCTTAAGCCGGCAGGATAGGCCATGCTACCCCACGACCCCGAAGTCACTCTCCATCAAAAGTAAAAAGCTTGAGCTATCCCTTCAGCAGCCTCACGAGCTCCTTCTCAATCCAGGCCACGGGGACCTCAGGGATGCTCATCGCCATGCTCCTGCCCTTGTGCCCAAGCCCGGAAGGCCTGACCTCAGCGAGGCCCAGCTCCCCCAGCCGCTTCATGTGCCCCCAGAAAGGAGTGTGCCTCATGGGCTCCTCCCCATACTCCTCGCAAACCACCGCGTAGGCCTTCTCGACCTCCCCCGTCAAGGCGTAGGCCTGCTTGGAGATCCTCAGCCTCCTCGCTAGCGCCAGAAGGAGAAGCTTCTCGTGGAACATAAGCTCCTGGAGCGACTCCTTTCTTATCTCCGGGTAGACCTCGGCCTTCGCCTGCCTGGCGTGCTCCGGCAGCACCGAATCCGAGCCCTCCCTGTCGGCGACCATCCCGGCCCGCCACAGGAGCTCGAGGGCAAGCCTGGCGTCACCCCACCTTGAGGCGACATCTGCTATCAGCTCCACAGTCTCGGGGTCCACCGCTCCCGCTCTGAATGCTTCTGGCACCCTCCGGTTCATTATGTCGAGCAACTGCTCGTCGTTGTATTTCGACAGCGGCAGGACATTGTGGAGGAAGGTGCTTTGGGTGGGGGGGTCCAGAAGCCGCAGGAACTCGTTTTTGTCCCTGGCGATTGCGATTAGGCTGATTCTGCTTTTGCCCCCGTGCTCCTCCGCCACCCTCGTCAAGGTGTAGAGGATGTCCGGCCCGTTCAGCTGTATGAAGTAGTCGAGCTCATCGAGAGTCAGAAGCAGGCGGGTGTCGTGCGCCTCCAGGAATTTCGCCACCATGTCGAGCAGCTTCTCCGGCCCCAGCCCCCTGTACGGCCACCGAGGATTGTAGTGGTGGACGAGCTTCATGAAAACAGCGTGGATGGTCTTCTCCTTGCGGCAGTTTATGTGGAGGTAGTCGAGGTTGAGCTTCTTCCCGCTCCCCGCAGACTTGAACTCCTCCCCAAACTTCATCGCAAGAGATGTCTTCCCCACCCCGGTGCTCCCTGTGACAAGCGCCCTCTGGCTCGCACGGCTGTCAATCACTGGGCGGAAGAACTGGGTGAGCAGCCTGAACTCCTCGTCCCTGTGGACAAGCGCCGGCGGGACATAGTCTGGCAAGAGCTTCCCCGCGTCCCTGAACACCGTCTCCCGGCCGAGCTCCTCCTCGAAAACTCTCTTCGACATGAGCGTCAGGTAGAAAATCACTGGCTCAAGATAAATCTTTCCGCTTTCTCTTGGGCCTTTCTTTGAAAACCGCCTTCACGAGCAACGGGGTTACCATGGATGTAAAAAGCACGACGAGGACCGTCATCGAGAGCAAGCCCGGGCCGACCACACCTGCTCTTACCCCGATCGCCGCCATTACAAGGGCTACCTCTGCCCTCGGCATCATACCTATGCCAACTCTCAGGGCGTCCCTTTTGCCGAACCCGCTGAGGAGGGCGCCAATCCCGCAGCCTGCCACCTTGTCGAAGAGGGCCACCATGATGAAACCTAGAGTCAAAAGCCCAACCTGACCGAGGATTCTGAGGTCAGTGCTCGCGCCCATGTAAACGAAGAAGAGCGGGACCAGCAGCCCGTACCCAACTGTGGAAGCCTTCGCACGCAGTGTTTCGGCCGCAGAGGACTTGCCGGCGATGAGCCCCACAAGAAACGCTCCGGTGATGGCGGCTATCCCGACCTTTTCAGCCAATGCAGCAACGAGAAATGTGAGCACGAGGGCTGTGGAAAGTGCCATCTCCTCGACATGGAATCTACCCACGTAAGACAAAAGGCGGGGCACCACCTTGAACCCGACGTAAATCACCACCAAGAAAAATATGGCCATTACCACGATGGTTTCAGCTATTCCCAACAAAGTGAAGCTGCCGTAGGCGACCCCGGCCAGCACGCTCAGGATTATTATGCCGATGACATCGTCGATCACGGCCGCCGTGAGTATCGTCATTCCGACTTTGGTGTGAAGTTGGTTGATGTCAACGAGCGTCCTTACTGTGATTCCGA
>JBFLWG010000056.1:0-6135 GCA_040757795.1 Hadarchaeota archaeon (SeqCode)
ATCCGGGGACGATGGTGCCGACTTTGGCAAGATGCATGGTCAACCTGGCCAGGACCCCGAGAAAAGGAATCTTCCTTGACCCCTTCTGCGGCGTCGGAGGCATCCTGCTGGAAGCCGGACTTATCGGTGCGAAGCTCATAGGGGTTGACATCGAGAGGGGGCTTGTGGAAGGCGCTAGAAAGAACCTGGCTGAGAGCGGGCTGTCGGATTTCCAGCTCATGGTAGGGGACGCCAGGAAGCTGCCGCCGCTTGAGGCCGACGCCATCGCTACTGACCCTCCCTACGGGAGGCAGACCACCACAGGTGGCACTGAACTCCAAGAACTTTACAAAGAAGCATTGCCGTCGATGGCTGGGGTGCTGAAGAAAAAAGCGTATGTCTGCATCACGTCGCCGGCCGAGCTTGAGCTGGAGGACATAGCTTCCGGCGCCGGCCTGAGGATGATAGAAAAACACGACCAGAGGGTTCACAGGAGCCTGACCAGACGCATCTATGTTTTCAGGAGGAAGTGAATGAAGATAATCTTCTTGGGAACCACGGGCAGCATCCCCACGGCCGAGAGGGGGCTCCCTGCGATTGCCGTCCAGCTTGAGAAAGAGCTGCTCCTCTTTGATTGCGGGGAGGGTACCCAAAGGCAGATGGCCATCGCCCGCGTCAGCCCTCAGAAGCTCGACTCGATATTCATGACACACATGCACGGGGACCACTTCCTCGGCCTCGCCGGGCTGGTCCAGACCATGTCCCTTCTTGACAGGACGCGGCCGTTGGAGGTTTACTGCCCTGCCGGCGAAAAGGAGCGGCTTGAGAGGTACCTCCAGATCCCGCGATACACCCTGACTTTTGAAGTCCAAATCCGCGAGCTCAAGCCTGGCGATGAGCTGAGAAGAAAGGGGTACCGGATACTTGCTTGCGAAACTGACCATCCCGTCCCGGAGCTCGCTTACGCCCTGGTAGAGGACGAGCGGTCGGGAAAGCTGGACGCCGAGAAGGCTGAGAAGCTGGGCGTGAAGCCAGGCCCGCTCCTGTCAAACCTCAAGGGCGGCAATCCAGTCAAGCTCCAAAGCGGAAGAGTGGTGAGGCCTGAAGAAGTAGTAGGCCAGCCGCGGCCGGGCAGGAAGATCGCCTACACCGGGGACACGAGGCCGAGCGATGCAATCGTAGAGCTCGCGAGGGGCGCGGATGTCCTGATTCACGAGGCCACCTTGGCGGACGACCTTGCGGACAAGGCCGCAGAGAACGCCCACTCCACACCCAGCGGGGCTGCTGAGATAGCAAGGCGGGCGGGAGCCAGGCAGCTTGTCCTAGTCCACGTGAGCCCCCGCTACAGGGACGACTCTGTTCTTCTTGAGCAGGCAAAAAGAATTTTTCCGAACACTGTTGTGGCAAAGGACTTGATGGAGATTGAAGTCAAGCTCCAGGATTAAGTGGGGCTCAGGCTGGAGGTTCCGTTCATCTAAGCTCACGTAACCCTCTTCTCGTCATTGCCCCATTTTAGGTGTCTTCAATAGATTAAAAACTTTGGCCAGCTGTCAATCATCAAAGGAAAAACCAACTGGTCTTCTGTTTTTGACAGGATTTAGGACTAGAATAGTGTCGCTCCCCTCGAAATTCAGAGCGCCGACTTTGCCAGTGACCTTCAGCTCTGCATACCCGGGCTTGAACAGCGCCTGCACAGCGGCCCTGTCGAACTTTACCTTAAGATCCATCACACCATCATCATCGTGATCGCCTATTCTGGTAGGCCGCAACTCCGCCTTCACTAAACCGTTCAAAAGAATGCTGCCAACATCGATTTCTCTGACGTTGTATCCCTCCGGCAACTCTATGTACGCAGTGATCCACCTGCCCTCGCTTCTCATATTCAGGGTGTCCGGTTTGATGTCGACGGTGGCCTGAACAACCCGCTCTGATGATTTTGAATACCAAAGGTCATTCTTCAAGGAACAACTGTCGTACTCAAATCCCCCTATCACCCACATTTTGTCGTTGAACACCGCCGCGCTGTGCCCCTTCCTAAGCCCCCATCCTGCATCCTCGGTCGCCCGAGTCCAGCCGACGCCATCTGTCGAGTACCAAACATCCCTTCCGCCATAAGCCCAGCTGCCTATCATCCACATCTTGCCGTCAAAAACAACGGACGGCTCGCCATACCTAATGCTCCATCCAGCTTCTGCCGTGGCCATGGTCCAGTTCACCCCGTCGCTCGAGTACCAGACATCGTTTTTCCATGCTCCGGCCCACCCGCCAAGAACCCACATCTTTCCGTCAAAAACTACCAGGCCGAAGCCTGCCCTCTGGCCCCAGCCGGCGTTCGCCGTGGCCATGGTCCAGTTCACCCCGTCGCTCGAGTACCAGATGTCCCCGCGGGTGTACCCATATGAACCGTACTCTCCGCCCATCACCCAGATCTTGTCGTCAAAAACAATCGCGCCGAAGCCTGCCCTTGGGCTCCACGCGGCATCCGCGACTTTGGTCCAGCTGACCCCGTCAGCTGAATTCCAAACATCGTTGACTTCTCCTCCAGAAACATCACCGGGCAGCCCGCCCATCACCCAAATTTTGTCCTTGAAGACCAACCCTGCATGACCCTGCCTTGCGCTCCAACCTGCAGCGGCCGTCGCCTGTGTCCAGTTGATTCCGTCAGTGGAGTGCCAGACATCGTTCCTGACCGGCATTGAACCATCATATCCTCCAAGGACCCAAATTTTGTCCTTGAAGACCACCGAAGCGTGGCCTCCCCTCCCTGTCCAACCCGCGTTCGCAGTCACCAGAGTCCAATCCTTTCCTACCTCGCCTGACGAAGGCACGGCAGCAGTTGAAAGCATCAGTGCCAAAGCGATAAACGAAACCAAACATGCCTTTCCCAGCCAAACACCGCTCGCCATCACTCGCGGCTTTGTAAGGCGCCTCATACAAATTAAATTGTATTTTCAAAATATTTAACTTTATGGTGACTTGAATTTTTAACTTATTTGTAAAGCTCCGCCGTGTGTGAGTCAAGGGTGTGGCCACTTGTATGGATTTTTCAAATACTTGTCGATTGATTTTGCGGCGATTTTCCCATCTCCCATCGCTAGGATCACTGTCGCGTCGCCGCGAACGATGTCTCCCCCGGCCCACACCCTCTCCATGGATGTCCTCCCCTCCTCGTCAGCAACCACTGTTCCCCAATTCGTGGTCTTGAGCTCTGGCACGACCTTCAGCAACAATGGGTTCGGGCTTTGGCCAATTGCAACCACAACGGTGTCGACATCCAGCAGAAAATCAGAACCCTTTATCGGAGTTGGTCTTCTCCTCCCTGACTCATCCGGTTCCCCGAGCTCGAACCTAACGCACTCGGCCTGCTTGACCCAACCTTTTTCGTCGCCCAAGTACCTCACGGGGGCCGCCAAAAAAAGGAACTTGACCCCTTCTTCCTTCGCCCGCTCGATCTCCTCCTTTCTGGCGGGCGCCTCCTTCTCGGTCCTTCTGTAAATTATCCACGACTCCTCCGCCCCAAGCCTGAGGGCGCTCCGCGCGCAGTCCATCGACACGTTGCCTGCGCCGATAGTCGCAACCTTCTTCCCGAACTGAATCGGGGTGTCGTAGCGCGGGAACTCGTAGGCCTTCATGAGGTTGATCCTGGTCAGGAACTCGTTTGCGGAATATACCCCGTTCAGGTTTTCCCCAGGAATGTTCATGAAGTCAGGCAGCCCTGCGCCAGTCCCTATGAACACCGCGTCGTGCTCCTTCAGAAGTTCGTCGAGAGTAACTGTCTTCCCGACAAGGATGTCAGTCTTGAGCTCGACCCCCATGGCCTCCACGTACTCAACCTCGGTCCTCACTATCTCCTTCGGGAGCCTGAACTCCGGAATCCCGTACGCCAACACCCCTCCGGGGGTGTGGAGGGCCTCCAGAAGGGTGGTTTTGTGGCCAAGCTTTGCAAGGTCGGCCGCTGCTGTCAATCCGGCCGGCCCTGACCCGACTATCGCCACTCTCTTGCCGGTCGACTCAGGCGGCCTTGGAGGTTTGAGGCCAAGCTTCTCCCTTTCAAAGTCGGCGGCGAACCTTTCAAGCCATCCTATCCCGACCGGGTCAAATCTCCCGCCGAGCGCGCAGCGCGCCTCGCACTGGTGCTCATACGGGCAGACCCTGCCGCATACGGCCGGCAGCGCGTTTTTTTCCTTTATAATCTTGATGGCCTCCTCAGGCTTCCCGTCCCTGATGGCTTTGATGAAGTCAGGTATGTTAACCCCCACCGGGCAACCTGTCACGCAGGGCGGGTACTTCTCTCCTGGCCTGGGCTTGCACTGCAGGCACCTCTTTGCCTCCTCCATCGCCAGCTCAAGGGTGTATCCCAGCGGCACCTCCCTAAAGTTCTTTGTCCGCTCCTCAAGAGGCTGCTCCGGCATAGGCACTCTTTTTTTCAGCGGCTTCATTTCTTTTCCCCCGATTCTTGTATCCTGCATCTCTCCAGCGAGTGCTTCTCATCAGGGACGAACCTCAGATTTCTCACGTTCAGCTGGTCAAAGTTCACCAAGTGGGCGTCGAACTCCGGCCCGTCCACGCACGCGAACCTTGTCTTGCCTCCGACCTCTACCCTGCACGAGCCGCACATCCCCGTCCCATCTACCATGATGGGGTTCAGGCTGACGATTGTTTTTATCCCCTTGGGCCTGGTGACTTCGGCCACCGCCTTCATCATGAGAGTCGGGCCAACTGCTATGACGCGGTCAAGACTCCTGCCCTCATCGATCAGCTTTTTCAGGACACCGCTGACGAAGCCATGCTGCCCCTTCGAGCCGTCGTCGGTCGCGATGTGGAGTTCATCGCTGAAGCCTTTTATCTCCTCCTCAAAAATCAAAAGCTCCGCCGTCTTCGCCCCAATGATTGATATTACTCTGTTCCCTGACTCCTTCAGCGCCCGGGCTATGGGGTAAATCGAAGCTATCCCAACGCCTCCGCCGACGCAGACAACAGTCCCGAACTTCTCGATGTCTGTCGGCTTTCCCAGCGGCCCTATGAAGTTTGACAGTCTGTCCCCTTTTTTGAGGGCATTCAGCTGCTGGGTGGTCTTGCCAGCGCCCAAA
Organism: Hadarchaeota archaeon (SeqCode); assembly: GCA_040757795.1. Lineage (GTDB taxonomy): Archaea > Hadarchaeota > Hadarchaeia > Hadarchaeales > Hadarchaeaceae > DYTO01. The sequence continues at coordinate 5,070 of JBFLWG010000056.1, forward strand.
ACAACCACACTCACGGTCCCTCTCTCCAGCGACCAGTCCTGTATCGTAAGGGGTACTCTTTCGCCCTGCTCATGGGTCCTCAAGACCACGAACTGCCCCGGCCTGGCCTTGCTGGCGACCTGCGCAGCCGTTATCTCAAGCTGCTTGATGTTAGGCGCCAGGTCCTTTTTTGATACTATCGCGTACATTTTCTCGCCGCTCATTCAGTATAAATTAATCCCCCGCACAGCTTTTAATGATGAGGAAAAGTCTGCTCCTGTGGCTCCTCCCTGTGGCGGACATTTTTGCCATTCACAAGATCCTGGCAGAATACAGATTACTTGGTGTGGATGTCCCGATTGCTCACGCCAAGTTGGGTCTTGTGGAAAGGTGGATCGGCTACCTACCGGCCGGGTTCATCATGGGGTGGTCAGTCGGGTTCTTGCTGGCCTTCATAACAGTGCTTGTGGTGTTCGCCGTGGTCGGTCCAATAGAGTTTTTCATGATGCGCAGGGGGGTCAAACCATGGCGCTTTTTCCGCGGAAAACCCGGCGGCTCCATCGCCGAAATATTCCTGCTGGAGGGCTACAACGCGATTACATACTACTTGCTTGGTGCCGCTCTGGCAACACTGGTCCACATTTGACATTTTTAACGCGCGTCAGAACCAAAGGTTATTTCCTGAACGGGTTTTCCATCACGAGTGCGCGGCGCGAGATAATCGATCAAACGCTCGATGTCCTCCGCCTCCAGCGTGACTGTTATCGGCCCCAACGGCGACTCCCCTTCTGTGAAGCTGACCTTCCCGACGAATGCCGCCTGCTTGTTCAGGGTGAACCTGACGGCGTTCCCGTCCTTTTTTGACAACATGACTGACCGGGCCGTGTCCAGAATCGCTTGAATTCTTAACAGTTGATGAAGCCGTGACAGAGCTGAAACATCCTCTGCCTCACCAAAAAGAGCTCCGCCGCCGCGCCCAAGCTCAAGCGTCGGGAAAATTTTCTTCACTGCCGCCTCTACTTTCTCCTCAAATTCTGTGGGCCTTACTTCCGCCTCGACCCTTACTTTCACCAATAACACCCCTGAC
>JBFLWG010000057.1:0-6058 GCA_040757795.1 Hadarchaeota archaeon (SeqCode)
CGCTCCAGGGAGTCGATGAATGTTTTGTTTTCAGGCCGCCCGCCGCCGTAAGTTATGATTGAGGCAACTGTGTTCTCAAGAAGGTTCCTGTAAGTGAACGTGAACTCCTTCTCAGTCCTTATCAAAGTCGTGCCATTCTCGACAATCGCAGGCCTCCCCTCCACTTGGGACAGAATAAGAGAGTAAGTGCCGTAGCTTCCTCCACCATAGTCCGTCGTGTTTGTTTCATTCAGGGAGGTTGCACTGACATTCGTGGCGCCTTGGGGCAGGACCACCGCCATCCAGCTGTCCCGGTCGTAAACCGCAAAATCATAATTATACATGCGGGCTATTCCGTTGAAGTATGTCCAGGAGACCTCTTCCTCCGCCCAGATGGACTTTGCCGCGCTCTCGTTATCCGCCCACCCGAACATTATCACCCATTTGTTGTCCCTCCAGCGGGCGACTCCAGGCGCCTTCCAGGAGGCCGTTACTCTCAGGTTTTCGCTCGCGGAAAATCCAGAGAAACTCACAGAAACATTTTCTATTTCCATCCCATACCTCGCAAAAGATTTCCGCAAAGCTTCTGCATAGTCCTTCTCCTGCTGGGCTGCGCCGATCTGGGTCAAAAGGCTTTTCAGGAAGTTGGTGAACTGGGACGGTGGCATCTGAATGGAAACTTCCGCCGTCACGTCCCCGTTTTCATCCAAATAGAAATAAATGGTATCAGATTCCCCGAACTCGAACGCCCTTTTCCCCCGCGATTGAAAATAGACAACCGATGCGACAATAGCAGCAACAATAATCACAACAGCTGCGGCCAGGACCAATTTTCTCATTACTTAAGCCCTCTCCTCACGTTCGCAACCGCCCTGGCGATGGTCTCAAGCTTCCCTATGGACTCCTCCGTGCTCCTGGTCTTCAGCCCGCAGTCCGGGTCTATCCATAGCTGCTCAGGCTTCAGCACTTCAAGAGCGCTCATTATCCGCTTTTCAACCAGCTCCTGGCTCTCGATGACGTGAGAGTGGACGTCAACCACCCCGAAAGAAAGGTCCTTCGTGAACGGGTGTTTTTTGAACAGGTCGACAAGGTCAAGCTCGGAGTTGGACATCTCTAGGTCGAAGTTGTCCACCGCCAGATCGAGCATCTTCGGATAGATGAACTCGAAAGCCCCGTAGCAGATGTGGCAGATGAAGTAAGCATCCACGCCCCTCGTGACGATGTCCATAGCTTCAACCGCGAACTCCGGCAGTTCTTCAGGCCTGGCCGATAGTGCTGGCTCGTCAACCTGGATTATCTTCGACCCCGCCTTCACTAGGGCATCCACCTCCTTGCGGATCACTCCAGCCAGAGCGAGGCAGGCGTCCCCCCTGCTTGGGTAGTGCTCATTGAACGACCAGTCCATCATCGTGTACGGTCCCGTGAGCATCCCCTTGACAGGCCTCTTCGTGAGCCCCTGCGTGGACTTCCACCAATCCACAGTGACGGGCCCCGGCCACTCTATCTCCCCGCTGATTATCGGCTTCCTGTAGTATCGGTTGCCATAGCTCCTCACCAGCCCGCTGGTCCTGAAACCCCCAAGTTTCTCCGCAAAGTAAGCCGCCATGTCCCCTCGGTACATCTCCCCGTCCACGAGCACATCGAGGCCAATCCTCTCCTGGGCGGCAATCCACTCTTTGGTCGCCCTGACTTCAAGCTCCCTCAGCTTCTCGCGAGGCATCTGCCCCGCCGCCGCTTTTTGCCTTGCTTCAAGCAAATACTGCGGCTTTGGGAAGCTCCCGACGCTGGTGGTCGGAAGAATAGGTAAGTTCAGCCCCAGCCTCTTCAGTTTTTCGCGGCTCACAGCAACTCCTCCGCCTTTTTGGCCACCTCTGCCACCTTTTGAAGTTTCTTGAAGGCAACCTCCCTGGGCAGGTAGTCACCTATCCCACAAGAAGGGGTAATGTACACTCGCGAGCTCCCGACCTTCGGCAGAATTTTCTCAAGCAACTCAAGAACCTCCTGCGTCTGGTCCATCTTTGTGTTACGCCCGTCAATGACGCCCAACCCAAGGTCCTTTTCGCACCCCGCCATGATTATTTCATCCGCCAAGCATGGGCCGTAAGTGAAGTCGAACAACAGCCCATCAACAGGCAGCTCAGCGAGCTCAGAGTATATCGACGATGCATCCCCAAAATAAGTGCAGAGCATGATTTCGGCCTGCCCCCTTTCGTCAGCGACGTCTTCAATTGCAGACGAGAACATCCCCATGTCCCCCGTGTTCTTCAGTATCGCGGGCTCCTCGACTTGTACGATCTCCGCGCCAGCCTTGGAGAGTTCACTCACCTCGCGGGCCACAGCACCGGCGAAAGACTCTACCAACGACTTCAGGCCTGCGCTGCTGCGGTTGATCGAAAGCCGGGCCAATGTGTAAGGGCCAGTTACAACAGCCTTCACGGGTTTTGGAGAGACCCCCTTGGCAAAGCTGAACTCTTTGACAACCGTCGGCCCTTTCCAGGAAACTTCCTCCTTCACGATAGGCTGCCGGAAGTAGAAGTTCGTGTCGAAAAACCTGAGCAAGCCGTTGACATCGCAACCGAAACCCCGGGAGAAGTGTGAGATTGGGTCGTACCACCTGACCAAGCCGTCCGTTACAAGTTCAAGCCCCGCCTTCACCTGCTCTTCAATTGCCTCTTTGGCCACCCTCTCCAGCACCTGCTCGAACTCCACATCGGAGAGCTCTCCCTTTTCCCGTTTTGAGTAAGCCTGCCTGTGGGCCTGCTGCTCCAGGCGATCTCCTATCCGTGGGTAGCTGCTGTGGTTTGCCGCCATTATTTTCATGCAACCAACCTCAGTTGGACCTTGGTCTTAAGAAGCTTGGGGAAAGTTGGATGGGACGGTCCAGGCTGGTTGGGGACAGGCGTTGGTGGCGTGCGGATGATAAGCATAAACAACTTGTTCCACCAGCAGAGATAAATATTTGCGCGCGATAATTTATTGCGGCGGGAGCAAGGCCCGCATGACAGGCCTTACCGGAGTCCAACGGCTTCGGAGTACGCAGTCGACGTGGCTGACACGGATAACTGCGAACAGCACCTCCCATGTGCGAGGTAGTAATGTGGGCTAGGTCCACGCTGGAAATCGCTGGCAACGGAATCCCCACGTTCTGGGCTTGCGGTTGTTACAGAAGGGCCTCGCCCCCGCCACTTGTAGGGCATTTATTCCCCGCCGCTGAATATTTTGGGTGACATGAAGGGCGTGCTGCTGGACGTCGACTACTCCGAGGAGGAGGAACAGCCGGCCGTCCGCCTTTTTTTCAAGGGCGAGGAGGCATGGGCCGCGCTGGACGAGAAATTTGAGCAGTTCTTCTTTGTCGAGGCGGAAGATTCGAGGAAAGCACAGAAAATCATTTCAAAGCTTGAGCCGACGGAGCAAGGCAGGACAGTCAGGCCGAAATCAACTGAGGTGGTCAAGAGGTTCAGGCTCGGCCGAGAGCTCGACGTGGTAAAAGTGTCCCTGCGGCACCCGGCGGATGTGCACACGCTTCGTCACGCCATAAGAAACGAGGTCCCGGGGGTGAAGGATATTTATGAGCACGATATCCCCCCCGCCAGGAGATACCTCATGTTTTCAGGCCTCACCCCGATGGGAGGCGTGGAAGCGTCTGGGAGGGAAGAGCCCAGGGGCGGGCTGAAAACCATCTTTCTTGACTCCGCCCCGGTTCCGGCCCAAGTTTCGGAACCCAAGCTGAACGTGATGAGCTTCGACATAGAGGTCTACAACCCTGCAGGCAGTCCCCGCCCCGGCAAGGACCCGATCATCATGATGAGCCTCGCTGACAACAAGGGGTTCCGGAGGGTGATAACATGGAAAGGCGCGAAGGCGGGCGCGGAATACTTGGAGGTCGTCAAGAGCGAGAGGGAGATGCTTGAGAGGTTCATCCAGATAGTCCAAGAAAGGGATGTCGACATCCTCATGGGATACAACACTGACCTCTTCGACTTTCCTTACATCAAGGAGCGCGCGAGGCAGCTGAAGCTCAAGCTCACACTTGGGAGAGACGGCTCGGAAGTCGTTTCCAAAAGAAGGCGATTCGCCACGGCGACTAGGATAAGGGGGCGGGTCCATGCAGATGTCTTCAGCATGGTGAACTTCTTGGCCTCGATAGGGAACATAAGGCTGATCCACTACACACTCGAGGACGTCTACCTCCACATGCTGGGGAAAAAGAAGCCGGATTTCGAGTTCACCAAGTTCGTCGACGCCTGGGAAAAAGGAGGGGCGCTTTGGAAGGAGCTGGTGGAATACTCTATGTCGGACGCCGACGCGACGCTCGAGCTGGGGCTGGAGTTGCTACCGCTCTTCATCGAGCTGACGAAACTGGTCGGCCAGTCGCTTTTTGACGTGAGCAGGATGACGTCAGGGCAGCTGGTGGAGTGGCTCCTGATGGCGGAGGCCCACAAGAGAGGCGAGCTAATCCCTGCGAGGCCGGTGGCGGAAGACCTAGAGGAGCGTTCGGAGGAAACATTTGTGGGGGCTTATGTGATGGAGCCCGTGAGGGGGTACCATGAAAACATCGTGGTGTTCGACTTCCGGTCGCTGTACCCGTCGATTATAGTCACCCACAACATTGATCCTTCAACTGTCAACTGCAATTGCTGCAAGAAGAGCGACGTCATAGTTGTCCCTGAGCTAGGCTACCACATATGCAAAAACAAGAAGGGGTTCCTCCCAGGCATCGTCGAGAAGGTCGTCAAGGCTAGGGCGGAGCTGAAAACAGAGCTGAAGAACCTGAAGAAAGGAACGCGAGAGTACGAGTCTCTGAACGCTCGGCAGTGGGCGCTTAAGATTGTTTCAAATTCATTCTACGGGATGTTGGCTTACCCAAGGGCCAGGTGGTACTCAAAGGAGGCCGCCGAAAGCGTCACGAGCTTCGGAAGAAATTACATCTACAAGACTATTGAAATGGCGCGGAACGCGGGCCTCGAGGTAATCTACGGGGACACTGATTCATTATTCAACAAGTTGGGAGACAAAAGCAAAAAAGACGTGGTTGACATTTTGAAGCAGATAAATGAAAGCCTGCGGGGCATCATCGAGCTGGAGCTGGAGGGATTCTACAAGCGAGGTGTCTTCGTCACAAAAAAGCGCTACGCAATGATAGGCGAGGACGGAAGGATGGTCGTGAAGGGTCTGGAGTTCGTGCGGCGGGACTGGGCGGCGCTCGCCAAGCGCACGCAGGAGGCTGTGCTGGAAGCTATCCTTCGCGACGGTTCCAAAGAAAAAGCGGCGAGGATAGTGAAGGAGGTCACAAAAAAAGTGCTTGAAGGGAAGGTGGACCTCGACGACCTGATAATCTACACGCAGCTGAAGATGCCGATAGAGAGCTACCGTGCAATCGGTCCCCATGTCGCGGCGGCCAAGAAATTGAAGGCGAAGGGAGTGTCTATCGAGCCCGGCATGATGATAGCTTACGTGGAGGCGAAAGGGGCGGGGAGCATCAGCGACCGGGCCATCCCGGTCGATGAATTCAAGGGGATGAAGTACGATGCAGACTATTATGTCGACAACCAGATACTTCCCGCGGTCATGAGGATAATGGAGGTTCTGGGATACAACGAGAGCGACCTCAAGTTTGAAAGACACAAGCAGACCGGGCTTGAGAAGTTCATAAAATGACTTCGCCTTCGGCGGTCGCAGCAATCTCGAAAGGGTTCTTGACGGACCTCCCGCGTATTTTATCGCCAAGCTCCCTCTGAATTTTCGCTATTATCTCGGGTGCGGTCAGCTTGACCCGTATATTCCCGCGATCGGCCGCCTTGAACAGGAGCTTCGGAATGGAAAAAATGTCCGCCCCCGCCCCGACTTTTATCACCACGGGCGCCCTTAGCCTCTCCGCCAGCTTGACGGTACGCTCTGCCCTCGCGATATTTTATCTTTCACGCTTCTCCAGGATTGAAACATTTGCCCTAGAAGTCTGCAGAACTCGCGCGACCTCCGCCTGTGTCATGCCCATCTTTTTCAGTTCAAGCACCTTTAGCTGGGTACTGGTCAGGAACGTTTCTTTCATCACATCCCACTCAACATCGGGATTAAACGT
>JBFLWG010000058.1:0-5612 GCA_040757795.1 Hadarchaeota archaeon (SeqCode)
TATTCCTGTCGGGGGAGGGTCCCCGGGGACAAGGTTTTCAGCTGGCAGTTGATTGTCCGCAGGCAAGTTTTCAGACGGGAAGTTGTCCAGCGTCGGATCATAAGCAACCGAAGAGGCGAGAGGAACGGCCGCGGCAAGGACGAACAGAAACGAGAAAAACAAAGCTGGGAACTTATAGACTGGTTTATCGCCACACACCATTCAACCACCCTCCGATACCTTTCGCCCCCCAGCATATTTAAGTATTTTGAAATAATGGTCATAGACATGAGACACAATCAGGAGGATTATGGGTGAGTAAGGTAGTTGTGGTCACGGGAGTACCGGGTTCCGGGAAGAGCACTGTTGTAGACGGGGCCCTAGCAAAACTCGAGAAGGAAGGGTTGGCCTACCGGCTGATGAACTACGGCGACGAGATGCTGAAGCTGATGAAGGAGCGCCACAAAATCACCGACAGGGACGAGATGAGAAAGGTGCCTACCGAGTCCTACCGCGGGATCCAGCGGGAGGCAGGAAGAAGGATCGCAGAAGAAGCGAGGAAGGGGCCTGTCCTCGTCGACACGCACAGTCTCGTGAAAAAGCCGGAGGGTTACTACCCTGGCCTGCCCATCTGGGTGCTTGAGGAGCTCAAGCCCGAGCTGATAATAATCATCGAGGCCGGCTCAAAGGAGATTGCCGGGCGCAGGGCAAAGGACGCGAAAAGGAGGAGAGATGAGGAGGTGCTCCATCAGGTTGAAGAGCACCAGCAGCTGAACAGGGCGGCCGCGATGGCCTACGCCGCCATCTCAGGGGCCGCGGTCAGGGTCATCCAGAACAGAGACAAAGGGTTAAACGATGCGGTGGCGGAGATGGTTTCGGCATTGAGGTGATAATGTGGACCAAAAGATAATGGCGTGCGCCGTGATACTCGGGGTCCTTGTAGCCGGCCTGTGGGTCGGTAAGGTCCAGACCAGCGGCGACCAATACTCGCTCTGGAGGGTCTTGACCGGACTGGACTCCGCAGTGGCGACCATCAGGAAGGGCGGGAGCGCTTCCGGAATAGTTACGACGGCATCTTCAATTTACCAGCAGACTTTCACACCCAAGCTTGAAAACACGGTCAACAGCGGCCTTGACAACAGCGTGAGGACGAAGTTCTCGTCGATGTCAGGGACGCCGACCGAAGATGGCATACTCTCTCTCAGGGCCGAAGTTGTTGCGGCAGCTTCAAGCGCCGGAGTCGCCGTCTCCCCGGTTTACGGGCTCGCGATTTTCATTATCCTTGCTGTGGGGGCGCTCGTGGCCTTGCTGACGACCCTGATCAACAGGAGAGTTGTCAACTGGGAGTTCGTGAGGGACGCCAAGGCTAAGGTGGGCGCTTTCATGAAGGAGTACAGGGCAGCGGCCATGAAGAAGGATGTCAAGCACCTCCACAAGCTTGACCAGAGAAAGGCCGAAATCAACAAGCTCCAGAGCCAGATGTTCTCCCAGACTTTCAAGCCCACGATTATCTACACCATCCCCCTCCTTTTCATCTGGTTCCTGCTCGGGACTGTTTACAGCGGCTGGACGGTGGCCCTGCTGCCGTTCGGGGTGGATCTCCCTGTTTTCGGGCCGCTTGTCGCCTTCGGCTTTGGCTGGTGGTACTTCATCACTTATCTGGGGCTTTCCTCGGTATTCAGAAAAATTTTGATAAGGGAGTGACATGCCGGCGCGCAGACAAAGAACTTCGAGGTACAGGAAAAGGCACATCAGAACCCCCTCTGGAAGGTCGAGCATTCAATACAAAGAGCGGAGGACAGCCGCCGCCAGATGCTTCAGCTGCGGCAGGCCGCTGGGCGGAATCCCCAGCAATGCCCGGCACTCCCCGAAGAGTTCCAAGAGACCTAACAGGCCGTTCGCCGGGAGTCTCTGCCCCTCTTGCTTGAAGGAGCGGCTGAAGCAGCAGGTCAGGGAGTGATACTGTGGTAGTTGTGGCAATAAGCGGGCTTCACGGGACCGGGAAGACAACTGCCGCGAAGAAATTGGCCAAGAAATTCAGGCTCAAGTACGTTTGCGCGGGCGAGGTCTTCAGGCAGCTGGCGCAGGAAAAGAAAATGAGTTTGGACGAGTTTTCCAGGTACTCTGAAAAGCGCCCGCACATCGACAGGATGATTGACAGGAGGACGGCGGACTCCTCAAGGCTTGGCAACGTGCTTATCGACGCGAGGCTCGCCGGCTGGATGGCGAAAAACGCCGACGCGAGGATATTGCTGACCGCGCCGCTTGAGGTCCGGGCAAGGAGGATCGCGAGGAGGGAGAAGCGCAAGTACAGGGATGTTCTGAAAGAGACAAAGGCCAGGGAGCGGAGCGAGGCCTGGCGTTTCCAGAAGTTTTACAAGATAGACGTCAACGACTACTCTCCTTTCGACCTGGTGCTGAACACTGGGAGGCTTTCCGTGAGAGAGATGACAAAGATACTGAACGCCGCGGTGGCCGTTGCTGTTAGGAGGAGGTCTTGAGATAGTGATGGACGTTGGCAAGGTCTGCGTGAAGGTGGCGGGGAAGGATGCCGGAAAGAAGTGTGCGATCGTCGAGGTCCTTGACAAGGATTTTGTGATTGTGAGCGGGCCTGGGATGAAAAGGAAGCGTTGCAACATCGCGCACCTTGAGCCCACCGGGCTCAAGCTTGACATATCTGTCGGGGCGTCTGACGAAGAAGTGAAGAGGGCCCTGGAAGCCGCCGAAGCTGGCCGGGTGTGAAGATTGGGCAGGCTACCCTCGGAAGCAAGGCGACAGGTTCTGGTTAAGGGGCAGGACACCACAGACCCGGCGCACGGGTGCGACCCTTACCAGAGAAAGATTCTTCACCACATCAAGTTTGGTGTGATAAACCTAGACAAGCCGCCAGGGCCGACCTCCCATGAGGTGGTGGCTTGGGTCAAGAGGGTGCTTGAGGTGGGGCGGGCGGGGCACAGCGGGACGCTCGACCCTGGCGTTAGCGGAGTTTTGCCAGTTGCCCTGGAGGACGCGACCAAGGTGCTGCAGTCGCTTCTGCAGGCTGGCAAGGAGTATGTGTGCGCCATCAGGCTACACGAGACGGTCCCTCAGTATAGGCTTGAGCAGGTGCTTCGAGAATTCACTGGCGAGATCTACCAGAGGCCGCCACTGCGTGCCGCCGTGAGGAGGGTGACCCGCACCAGACAGGTCTACTATCTGGAGCTGCTGGAGAGAGATGAAAACAGCGTTCTTGTCAGGGTTGGGTGCGAGGCGGGGACTTACATGAGAAAGCTTGTCCATGACATTGGGCGGGCCCTTGGCAGCGGGGCCCACATGAGCGAGCTGAGGAGGACCAAGACCGGGCCGTTCACAGAGGAAAACGCGGTGAGGTTTCACGATCTTGCGGACGCTTATGCTTTCTGGAAGGAAAACGGCGACGAGTCCCACCTGCGCAGGGCGATAGTGCCTGTGGAGGCTTCGGTAGGGCACCTTCCGAAAATCGTGGTGAGGGACGGGGCGGTGGAAGCGCTTTGCCGGGGGGCAAGCCTGGCTGCGCCCGGGGTGCTGACACTGGAGACCGGGATTTTAGCCGGGGGGTTGGCCGCCGTCATGACCCTGAAGGGCGAGCTGGTCGAGCTTGCAAGGGCCACGATGAACTCAAAGCAGATTCTCGAGGCTGAGCACGGGATAGTTGCAAAGCCGGAAAGGGTGGTGATGCCTATTGGCGTCTACCCGCGGCAGTGGAAGTAGTTAAGCTGGTCGAACACTTTAACGTCACGGAATTGTTTGCAGCAAAATAATATAGAACCGAAGCGCATGTAGAATCAGTGCCGGGGTGGCCCAGCCAGGTAAGGCGCGAGCCTGGAGAGCTCGTTACCCGCAAGGGTAGCAGGGGTTCAAATCCCCTCCCCGGCGCCATGATTACCACAATCTATTTAAATTTTGAAACAATTGTTTAAAATATGAAACAACTGTCTAAGAAGGAGCTTGTGCTCGCATACTTCTTCGAGAACCCGACTGAGGAGGTATACCTGCGGGAACTCGCCCGTAGGCTCAGAATGAACGCGGCCACGGTAATGCGAGTCACCGAGTTACTTGTTAAAAAGAAGTTACTGTTAAAGCGCACCGAAAAACACGCAACCTACTTCCAAGCAAATCTGACCCCAGAGTTCAAGGAGACGAAAAAAGCCAACACGGTTTCAAAGATTTTCGAGGCGGGGGCGGTCGATCTCATTAAAGAAAAGTCCGTTGGCCTATCCGTCATGCTCCTCTACGGAAGCGCTGCAAAGGGCGAGGATGATCCCAACAGCGATTATGATTTATTGGTCATAGCTTCTAAGTGCGACGTGAAAGCGAGCGAGATATCCGAAAGGCTTGGAAGGGAGACCAGCCTACAGGTCTATAACGCGGCCGAATGGAAGCGCGTTTCCAAACAGAACAGGGCATTTTACTTGGATGTTATAAGCAGCTCCATCCCGCTTTATGGTGAGAAGCCGGTGATAGACTGACCCTAGAAGATTGTTTTACTCAGAGAAAGTTGCGAAGGATTCGCCCAGACCTGCTCAAAGCGAGAAAGTCTACAGAGGCGGCGCAATTGAAGCTGGAAGAAGCCGAAGCTCTTTTGGCGGACAATCATAACGATGCCGCGCTCATCTATGCATACTCTTCCATGTTCAGCTCCGGAAGAGCAATTCTATACAAGGACGGCATACAAGAGAAATCTCACTACTGCTTGGCGAAGTATTTGGAAGAAGAATACGCGAAGAAAGGCAAAATAGACATTGAAGCCATCACGATGCTCAACTCATTCAGGGAGGAAAGGCACACGATAATGTATGGATTTGAGGAAGTGGAAGTGACGACCGAAGAGGCAAGAGAGGCCATTGCAACTGCTGAGAAATTTCTCTCAAAAGCGAGAGAATTGACAACTGATAGTGAAGCCCAGATAGCGTTTCCGTAATCCATCACGGTCGGCAATTAGCTTGTGGCTGCCTGGTGTCCTTAACCCGGAGTTCGACACCCCTCCCCGGCGCCACTTGCGAACGTCTTAATAAGGCACCTAAACAAAATTAGAGAAGGTTTGGGATTTAGATGCCGGAAGAGTTCAAGCATATAGTCAGGATTGCCGGGAAGGACTTGAGCGGCGAGCGCCCGGTCCAGATGGCTCTCTATGACCTGAAGGGGATCAGCTTCGCCTACGCCAGGGCTGTTGCTTACGTCGCCGGGATTGACCCGTTCGTGAAACTCGGCAGCCTCTCCGCCGACAACATCAAGAAACTGGAGGAGGTCATGAAAGACCCGATAAGCCACGGGATGCCGGTCTGGATAGCGAACAGGAGGAAGGATTACGAGGACGGGGGAAACGTCCACCTCATAGGCGGCGACATCGACATAGCTGTGAGGGGGGACGTAGGACGAGAGCGCCGCATGAGGAGCAGGAGAGGCATAAGACACGAGCTAGGCCTTCCGGTCAGGGGGCAGCACACAAAGACAACAGGAAGGAAGGGGCTGGTGGTCGGGGTGAAGCGGAAGGAAATCAGAATGAGGGAAGCCGCCGGAAAGGCCGAGAAGCCTGAAAAAGGCAAACCCGAGGCTGCACCCAAGGAGAAAGGCGAGGCGGCACCGAAAGCTGAAAAGGAAAAACCCACCGAAAA
>JBFLWG010000059.1:0-5543 GCA_040757795.1 Hadarchaeota archaeon (SeqCode)
GTCCTGTAAGCTTCCCACCACCTCAAAACAGTTCTTTCACTCACTCTCAGATGTGCGGCGATTTTGGCAGATGGCCATCCTTGGAGTTTTCTGCGTACTATCCACCTTCTACGCCTTAGTTCCCTTTGTTGCATCACCCCTTTTCTTTCAATTCCGTGCTCTTGGACTAAGGGGTGACACATGTCATGGGATACTACATACCCTTCAGTTTGGCAATAAGTTTAAATATTGGCAAATTTACAATAAATTGGTAAAAACATGGACGTAGAGGCTAAAAAGGTGGATCAATTTGGAAGGGTCGGGCTGCCCAAAGCGTGGCGCGAAAAAGAAATTTTCATGCTGGAATACCCAGACCACGTTAAAATAAAGCCGAAGAAAAAGGTGAACCTTACCGAGTTTTTTGACATCGCTGAGATTGACACGGTTGAGTTTACGGATTATCACAAATTTAAAGAAGAAGTTTTGAAAAAACGCTTCGGGGGCTAAACTTGAGATTCTTGGACGCAAACGTCCTCATATACGCTTACGTGAAGCCAAAACGAGCGCTCACAGAAGAAGAGAAAAAAATAAAGCAAAACGCAAAGAAGATTATCGAAAGGGTTAGCGGCGGAGAAAAGGTCGTCACAACCGTCATCCATCTGTCCGAGGTTGCCAACGTCCTTGAAAACGCCGTGAGCGCGGAGACGCTTTCCAAAATTTTAACCAGTTTATTCAGCATGGACAACGTAGATGTCGCGGGAGTTTCTCGCGAAGAGTATCTTCTGGCAACTGACATGGCTCCAACATTCGGGATCGGAATAAACGATGCGCTGGCAGCCGTGAAAATGAAAAAAGCCGGGGCGTCCGAAATTTACTCGTTCGACAAGCATTTTGATGCCGTTGCAGACATCTCGCGGATAGAAAGCTAACGGGTGCAAAGGCAAAATTTCAGATGCTTTGATTACGAACCCAAACGCGACGGGCAAAATTTGAAAACTCGCTGTTGCCGCTTTGTGCCTTGCTGCTCAAAACAGCACATTGTTTAATTTAGTTTATACTTTATAGAAAATTATTTATACTATAGTGTAAGTAAGATTATACGGGGTCCGGAAATGCCACACGAATCAGACTATGGGCCATATGGCTCTTTTGATGACAATAGTACAATCAAAATCGCCTCTCAAACTCCCCGGACCCCGCCTCAATCTCTTCTTTCAACCCCCCAAGGGAGCGGCGCCATGAACATTGAAGGTGGCGCTGCTCCCCCGGACCCCCTTCACGCTGTTTTTATCGGACCCTCCGGTGAGTGCGGCGCCAGGAACTGTTCTGAAGGCGCCGCTCTCCCGGCAACCCCTCACGCTGTTTTTGCAAACCCCATCGGCGAGGGCGGCGCCCGGAACATTGCTGCGGGTGCCGCTCTCCCGGACCCCCATCAGGCTCTTCTCGGCGGGAGCGGCGCCCACGACAACGATGAGGGCGTTGCTCCCCCGGACCCCCCTCAGAGGATGTTCATGCCGCGGGAGCTGGTCATGAAGGCCTTCTCCCTCTGCCTTTGCCTCATGTTCCTCGCATCGCCCGTCCCGGTGGCGCTCGCTGCCGAAAGCCTGTCTGCCGCCGCCGAGTGGGGCACCCACGATAACACCGAGAACGTTGACGGCGTGATACAACTGGCATACGGGGCCACGAGCGGGGTCTTCACTTCAGGGATCATCGACGCCGGGAAGATCGTGGCCTGGGAAAGCCTGACATGGGCCGAGGCCGAGCGCACGGTCACCGTGGGAAAAACTTCATATGTCGGGGGCGAGCCTGTCACGATATTTGGCGGAGAACTGACGATAGGGGAAGTTTTGAGCGGCTCAATTATCAGTACCCGAATCACCGACGGAATCTACGAAGACATCAAGGAGTTGCCGCTGGGGACCTCTGAACTGACGGACGGCAAGACCCTCTACTCGGCCCTTGAAAACGGCTCCGATGTGCCGGCTTCTGAAAACACTACCGTCGAAAGCACCCCATCGTTCTCCTTCACTGTCACAGAAAACTCGGCTCCAGCTGACAACACGACCGTGGTCGCCGCCGCGCAGGGCGACAACTCGACACAAGCCCCCGCGATTGATGAAAACATCACCGCGCCTGAAAACGTCACGCAGCCCACCGAAAATGCTGTCTTGGAAAACCAAGCGCCGACCGACAACGCTCAGCCGGAAGCCATCCAGATTGTCGAAAACACTCCGGTGGTCCAGATATTTGAAAACACTCAATTGGAAAATGTTCAAACTCCCGAAAACACCAGCACGGCAACCGCTGACAACCTGCCGCCTGCGGTGGCCGACAATCAAGTTGTTTACAGCATGAAGTGGGGACACGAAATCGCGGGAGTTTTGCCTGGCCTGGACAGCTATACCCTGAAGGTAACGGGCTACACAAGCGGGGACGGGGAGAGCGTCGGCGTCTACATCTGGAATGTCCCGACATCTTCTTGGGAGCTGGTGGGTTACCTAACGCCGACCGAGGGGACTTTGGAGAAAATCATTGACGGGGCTGGGATTTCAAACTATTTGGTCGAAAACAACGTTCATGTAAAATACCAGGACGAGACGGCCGACAGCACCCAGACCACCGTGAGCGTCGACTACTGCGCCGTCGAGGGTGGTGTTACATACACTTCCGATGTGAAGCTTCAGGTCAGAGTAAGCAGGGATGGCGTGAGCTGGGGCGAGTGGATGGGGCCGGACGGGACGCCTGAAACCTACTTCACGGCTTCCCCTGCAAGCCTCTCGATTGTCAAGCGCGGCCGCTACTTCCAGTATCGCGTTCACCTCACGAGCGAGGACCAAGTGCTGAGCGGTGCGGGCGGGCCGACTGTCCAAGATGTGGTCGTGGCCTCCCGGGAGAAGGGAAAGAATGTCAGGATTGGCAGGATAACCGCCCGCGGGAAGGGGACGGCGAACCTTTCATACAGCATCCTGAAAAGAATCACAATCACCCCGACCCAGGAAGTGAATGACGTTGAGGTGACTGCCGAGGTCCTTGACGAGTCCCAGGTTGCTGAGCCGCTGACGGGCAAGAGGGTCTACGCTTACATCGACATCTCCACCACGGTCCCCAACGGCCTGATCGAGGGCGCGGACATCGAGTTCGAGATTCCGAAGGCCTGGATGAGGGCCGGCAGCGGCATCGTCGTCGGCCACTACAATGGCTCCGGGTGGGAGGAGCTGCAGGCGTCCGAGACCGGGGAGAGCGCCATGACGGTCGACTTCTCTGCGCGGA
Source organism: Hadarchaeota archaeon (SeqCode) (assembly GCA_040757795.1). Lineage (GTDB taxonomy): Archaea > Hadarchaeota > Hadarchaeia > Hadarchaeales > Hadarchaeaceae > DYTO01. The sequence continues at coordinate 3,250 of JBFLWG010000059.1, forward strand.
CGACCGGTTTTTCTGTTTTCTCGTTCTTCGACAATGAAAACATCCACTTCGACAACGCCACCGGCCATGAGAACACGGAGAATGTTGACAATTTCCTCAGGCTGAAACAAAACTTCATTCAGGGACGATACACCTCGCGGGTCTTTGATGCTGGTGGGGTCGCGAGCTGGGACAACCTTGAGTGGAGCTTCACGGAGCCCACCAGCCCTGCTTCCGAGATTGACTATGTGGGAAGAGACAATACAAATGTGCTGGTTAATGGCGGAGGGGCGACGGCCAGAGTGGGAGACATAGTGGGCGCTACTAATTACGACAACACCAGAAATTCCGACGGCCTCTACGAGAACATCGCGGAGTCGACAGCGGGCGGCGGCACACAATACACGGTAATGGTAAGCAACGAAAATGAAACTGTAACTGAAGGTGGGGTAATCAACACGGAAAACTCGCGGGAAGTCAACGACACAACGGAAGCTGGCGGCACAAACTATGAGAACATTTACGAAAACATGTACATTGGTTACTACTACACCTACGCTCAGAAGTACGACAACAAGCGGGGCAGGATAGAGAACTGGGCATACCAGGGACAGGAGGGTAGCGGGTATGCTGCTTATTTTGAGGGGCCGCTGACGATAGACAACCAGTCAAAAGCAATCGCCGTTTACGGCGTCGGCACAGAGACTCCCTCGGCTAAGGAGTGGGACGGCAGCGGCAGCTGGACCACCATGACGGCCCCTAGCGCCCGTGCTGATGTGGTCCAGTGGGTCGTGGTCAAATCCGCAAGAACGAGAAACGAAATGACTCTCGGCACTTTGGACGATTCTGGAGACATCACTATACAAATCTGGAATGGATCAACTCAGACGTGGGGCAGTTCAAAAGTTGTTGCCAATGTGGGAACATATGTGCGTAACTATCGTCCGTTTGACATAGAGTATGAAAACGACAACGACAGAGCCATAGTTGTTTATGTAATGGGGAATGCCCCTCCAGAAAACGAAAATCTTAGATACAGTATATGGAACGGCACAAGCTGGGTGGTGGACGCTGCGCCCGTTTTTGACACGCTTCCGACGACCGGTGGAATCAGATTTTTGGAGATGGCCGCCAGCCCTAGGGCGGACAACAACGACCTCGCATTGATTTATTTGGACAACAACTCTGATGTCTACGGAATGCACTGGAATGGGGAAAACTGGAGCAGGATGGGTGACTCGGCGGTATGGAATGCCACAGCGGCGACTAACATTTACAAGGCCATAGATGTCGCTTATGAATGGTCGACCGGGGACGCGATGTTCGTCTGGGGCGATTCATCAGCGCTCGGTGTGGTTCAGTACAGAACCTATGCTGGAGGAACCCTGTCGGCCGCTGCTGCTGGACCTAGCCCCTCAGAGGCCGATGCCGTTAACTGGGTGCAGTTGGTGTCAGACCCGATGAGCGACAACCTGTTGCTGGGTGTCCAAGACGCGGGGCCAGATCTCGAGGCAGCGTTCTGGGACGGTAGCACTTGGCCAGCCACACGTACACCGCTTGAGGGCGGCACCGAGATTGCGAGCGATCAGAACTTCGGCGGGACATTTGAGATATTTTCTGGACGTAGTGGATATGCCAGAGTAGCTTATGGGGACGGTTCCGCACGTTCTGAGAGTGTGTGGAACCCAACAACAGCAACATGGACAGAAACAAGCTGGGGCGGTGACGCCGACACCGCGCGTGTTGTTATGAACACACACTGGTTCGCTGGTATCATCTTTATGATTACGATTAGTGATGACGCTGCGGGCGCCCTCAATGACGGAATATTCGAAAACCATATGACGTCTGGAGGCGGGAGTTGGTCCTTAGAAGATCGATGGGTTGTATCCGAGCTTCCGGTTAATCCCGTAAACGAGCGCGCCGGAGTCTCTCCCAGAAGGCACTGGCCCACTATTTACGGCATGAACATTTACGAGAACATCGAAAACCTTCCTTCTTCCGACAACTACACTTTGGAAATGTACTACAGGCGTAGCAACACAAAGGACAAGTTCCATGTGTTGATAGAAAATGCCGTCAGCGGAGAGTGGCAGTATGCTGGCAGCGCCCTGACAAGCGACACCTATACAACATTCAGCTACCTCCTGGACTCCACCCAGCTCTTCGGCGGAGAAAACGTCCACATAAGAATAATCGACAACGACAACACGAAGGAAACGCAAACGGAACTTTACATGGACTACATAAGGGTCAAGGGCTCCAAGATAAGCTACCGCCTTGACGTCCAACATGTTATAATGGCGCCGGCCGGC
>JBFLWG010000060.1:0-5504 GCA_040757795.1 Hadarchaeota archaeon (SeqCode)
ATCACTACCTCAAAACCTTCTTGTTTGATGGAGCGGGCGACAGAGTCCTGCAGCGCCTTCCCCGGCGTCAGGGCCACCATGTTCCCACCGAGCCCTCCACCGGTCATCTTCGCCCCATATGCACCGTTTTCCCGGGCCAGGCCAACCAGGAAGTCCAGCTCCTTGCTCGAGACCTCTATCGCCTGGAGTTGCCTGTGGTTCTCGTCCATGAGGCTGCCGACTGCCCTCAGGTCATAGTCCGCAAGCGCCCTCCTTGCCATGAACGCGAGCTCCTCAGCCTCTTTGAAAATTTTCCCGTACTTTTCAGGGCTCTTCTGTTTTCTCTCCTTCACGCCGGCCACGGCAGTCTCGGTGTTGGCGACACGGCCAGTGTTCCCAATCACCACCTCCACAGGGCGCCTGATCGGTATCCTCTCGATAGGTTTCCCCCGGACAAACCACAAGAGCCCGCCATATGTGGCTGCAGTGTTGTCCACCCCTGAAGGGTTGCCGTGATAGGCTTTCTCGCCCTCGTAGGCAATTCCGTTCACCCGCTCGTCAGAAAACCCGAAGTCAAACTCGTCTGAAAGCGCCCTCGCTAGCGCCACGCATGAAGCCGCGCTCGCCCCCACGCCGCTCGCCGCCACGAGGTCCCCTCCCAAGGATATTTTGATGGGGTTGTTTTTCGTGTCAACGCCCGCCGCCTTCAGCACCCTTTCAATCGAGTCCCTCTGCTGCACCATCTTCTCCTGCTTGTAGCCCGGAGTCTCAGGCCTGCGGTCGTCGAGGCTCCACCCCTGCCCGCCGCCCCGCGCCACGGCAGCTGTCGTGGACTTCTCAATGGCCGAGACGATAGATGGAATTTGGTAGACGACAAAGTGCTCGTTGAACAGGATCACCTTTCCAAAACCCTTGCCTTCGCCCATACCATCGAATTATCAAGTTGCGGGCCGTTTAAAAAAGCACACGGTCGCATAATTCCCGGCCCGACAAATGCTTATACACCAAGACTGAAATCAAATGGGGTGAACTTGGCAGTAAAGATTTTGACACATGGCGACGCTGACGGGATATGCTCCGGTGCCCTCGCCAAGTCACGCTTCCCGGACGCCGAGGTCTGGTTCACCCGGCCCATAAACCTCTTGCGCGACCTCAACGCCGTGAAGGGCGGCGACATGGTAATAATCTGCGACATCGCCATTAGCGAGACCCACAAGGAGGGAATCTTCAGCAGGATGAAGGAACTTTCTCAGAAAGAAGAGCTGATTTACGTCGACCACCACCCGTTTCCCTACGCCACCCTGAAGTGGGACATCCCTGCAACCCAGATCGCCCATGAGATCAGCACAAGCGGCTCGGAGCTGATCTTCCGGCTGCTCATCCAGGAAACTAAATCCGACCTTGACCGCGTGGCCCTTTGGGGGGCGATAGGCGACTACTGCGAGGACACTGATTTTGTCCGGAGGGGCCTGAACAAGTACGACCGGCGCACCATCTACATGGAGGCGGGGCTCCTGAGCCAGGCGCTGGGGGAGGCGGCTGGCGACTACGATTACAAGAGGGACGTCCTGTACGCGCTTTCAAAAGGGATACCGCCAACCGAGATACCGGACGTGGTCGATCGGGCGATCAAGGCAACCAAGCGCGAGTGGGACACGTATGAATATGTGAAGGCCCACGCGGTGCAGGAGGGCAGCTTGGCGATAGTCAGGAACCTTCCTTCCGGAAGCTTGGGGAAGGCGGCGCTCTATGCCCTGGGGGTCTCAAGCGCCGATGTCGGGGTATGCACCCGGGTGGATGAGGACGAGGTGGACGTGAGCCTGAGGCGCAGGGTTGGAGCAAAGGTGGACCTGAACGAGCTCTTGCGAAGGATTGCCGTGAGATTCAAAGGTTCTGGGGGCGGCCACGAGGGGGCGGCGGGAGCCACAGTGCCGGCAGAATCCCTGGAGCCGTTCCTCACAGCCCTAAAAAACGAGATATCACCAATATTGATGAGAAACTCGAGCGGCAAGTGATCAGAAGAGCTTCACTTCCCGCCCTACGCCAAGCTTCTTCGCCTTTTTGTAGACAACCCAGTCGGTGGCTATGTCCTGGACCGCCAGCCCGGTGGAGTCGAAGACCGTGATCTCGTCGTCGGAAGTTCTTCCAGATTTTTTGCCCGTGACGACCTCCCCCAAGTCGGCGTAGATGTTGCCCCGGGAGATGTCCCCTTTCGAGAGCGGCACATTTACCTCGCCGCCGTGTATGGCCTGCTCAATGTCGTCAACCACGACCTTGGCGCGGAGGAGGATCTCAGGCTCGAGCTCCTGCTTCCCTGGAGCGTCCGCCCCGATGGCGTTGATGTGCATCCCCTTGGAAATCCAAGAGTTTTTCAAAATAGGTTTTCTGACAGGGGTCGTGGTGACAACAACATCGGCGCCCACGACAGCGTCCTTGGTATTTTTCACAACCTTCGCCTCGACACCAAGCGCCCTTCCCATCTCCGCAGAGAACTGCCTGCATTTTTCCATCGAAACGTCGTTTACCCGGACCTCCTCGATTTCGAGAACCTCGTCCAGCGCCAGCAGCTGCGTCCCTGCCTGCACCCCCGCCCCGACCATGGCGAGCACCCGCGAGTCCTTCCGGGCAAGGTGCTTCGCCGCCACTGCCCCGCCAGCCCCAGTCCTCATGTTCGTTATCAATGTTCCATCCATTATTGCCAGCGGGGCGCCTGTCCTCGGATCCAAAAGAAACATCGTCGCCATGACGGTCGGCAAGCCGTACTTCTTCGGGTTGTTGGGGTGGGCATTGACGATCTTGACGCCCGCGGCGCCCGTCTCCTCGAGATAGGCCGGCATCACCCGAAAGTCGCCGTTGTGCTTCTTGAAATAGACATAGGATTTCGGAGGCATCTGGACCTTGCCGAGGCCTTTTGCCCGGAAGGCTTCCTCGACTGCTTTGATGGTCTCTTTCATGGAGATGAGTTTCTCCACATCCCCCTTGGACAGCAGCAGGATTTTCATCCAATCCAATAATACATCCGCGCTTAGATGCCTTGAACTTTTCGGATAAAAAAAATGGCGCCGGGGAGAGGACTCGAACCTCTGACCTCCTGGTCGCTGTATCCAAGCATGTCGTTTCCCTGATTGAGGTTCGTCTTTCATCCATGCTTGGTTTTAACAGCCAGGCACGCTACCTACTGCGCCGTCGGGCCGCTTGCCGCGGTACCCCGGCGTTCCCAGCGCCACTTTACTTTTTTGGCGTGACGCTATAAACATTGGGTACTTTCAAGTTGCGGCCTTGTACCTAGTACTCCTGCCGCTACCAAACTTCTTCACCAGTCCAAACTCAACAAGCCCTGTCATCTGGAACTTGTTTTTATGATCGCCATTCAAATACCGCTGGATGGTTCTTGGGAAGACGCAGTCGCATCGCCCGCTGAATCTTTAAGCGTAGGTGGTTTACAAAGAAGGAAAAAATTTACCTTGCAGCCTTCCTGGCCTTCACAATTCTATACAAGATTGGCCCGACCAGAGTCGTTGCGAGAGTTGTTATCACCATCATCGCGAACAGCTCCTGAGTGAAGCCAGCGATGCTGAGCAGCCCGAACTGGATCACGGCCAGCTCAAGGGCGCCTCTTGGGATCATCGCGACACCAACGACCGCCGCTTCCTTCTCGTGCCCGACCAGAGAAGCAGCAGAGCCGCAACCAAGGATCTTGCCGGCGAAAGCCGCAAGGACCAACACCGGGAGCACGACGTAGTTGACAGCCCCCCAGTTCGGAGCAAACTGTAGGCCGATGTAGACAAAAAACATGGGGGTCAAGAGCGACTGCAACGAACCCGAGACTTCGCTGATCATCTTGTTCAACCTGATCGTGCTTTGCAGAGTGATCTTCGGACGCTCGCGCATCCTACCTATGAACAGGCCAGCCATGTACGCGCCTATTATGGCGTGAAGTCCAATCTGCTGGGCGATGACCGCCAAAGCGAGAGTGAACACCACAACAAACGCCAGAGGAATCCCCCTATGCTCCAACCTCCAGAGGATTTTCATCACGTTCCGCTTGATTATCAATTCATATGAAACAAGCCCCACAAACAGGAAGAACATGAGGATTCCAAACGTTGTCCAAAGTATCCCGATAGTGTCTATTTGGCCCTTTATCGCGATTGATGAAAGAACTCCGAGTACATAGACAGCTAGTATGTCGTCGATGAGGGCCGCCCCAACAAATAGCTGATGGAGATGGTGCCCTTCTGTGACTCGGGCAACAATCTCTGTCGCAGTGTTGCTGAGGGCGGCGGCAACAAAAAGCGCGGGCAGAACTCCATAACCCCCTGCGTAAACGACCAAGAAACTCAAGAAGAATGAAACGCCCATGCCTCCTAGCGCTACCACTGTTGCCTTGAATTTCACTTTTTTGAAGAGGTCAACGCGGGAGTTCATCCCCGAAGTCAACATGAGCATGATCAACCCCAACATCGCGACCGACTCAATGTAGGCGTCAGGTCTGAACCACCCAAAAACAGCTGGGCCGAAGACGACACCGACCGCCACCTCCCCGATTATCGGAGAAAACCCATAGTGATGAAAGATTTCTCCAAATCCCTTAGCAAAGAGAAGCAGGGTCAGGAGCGGCAGCAGGAACTCAAACATGCGTCAATAACCTCTCTTCTTGTATCTAACTCTCTCGCCGGCTTCTATCAAAATTATCCTGTGGTAAGGTATCTCCACCTCTTCCCCTTCGGAAAAAACCCGCATGAAGCCGCGCCCAAGCTCCAGAATGTCCCTGCCTGCGATTAACTTCCTGTCTGACGGGGCGCCCCTGTGGATTATGGTGACCCTCGCTGCCTTCAGGTCCTTGGTGCCCCACTTTAGCCCATTCAAGATATCACGCGGCCTCATCAAGAACAGCTGAACTTAGCCGCGCGGATATTTGAGCTATTCTGTTAAAGGTAAATTCTCTTGGTGACCCCGACTATGCATTTTCTGGCCTCGCTTGTGAGGAACGGCCCGTGGCCAGGGTACATCTGCTCTGAGTCAAGTTTGGCGAGCCTGTTCAGGGAAGCCACAAGAGCTTTCTCGTCCCCTGTCGGGAGGTCAGTGCGCCCGACACCGTCGCAGAATATCGCGTCACCTGTGAACAGGATTTTCTTCGCCGGATCATAGAGGCTGATGCTCCCAGCGGTGTGTCCCGGGGTGTTAATCACCTCCAGTATCATTTCCCCCAGATCCAGCTTGTCTCTCTCCTCCAGCTCCCTCTGAACCTCTACCGACTCCATCTCCCTCCCAAACATCGAGGCGCATGTGACCTCATTGTCCCCCCTCCTGAGATAGTCCGCCTCAAGCTTGTGGATTGCCACCTCGCAGCCCGAAGCCTTGATGAAACCAGGATTCCCCCCGGCATGGTCGAAATGGCAGTGTGTGTTCACAAGGAGGTCTATGTCTTTTGGGCTCAACCCCGCAACCTCCATGCCTCTAGCGATTTCATCAAAGTAGTCTCCCGTCCCAGCGTCAATCAATGTCACGACCTCGTCGTCGAT
>JBFLWG010000061.1:0-5417 GCA_040757795.1 Hadarchaeota archaeon (SeqCode)
TGTTTTCGGGTTTTTCCTGCTACCGACCACCTCACCGATTCCGGCGCCATAGCTGCCGAAGGTTTCCTTGGTGGCCAGTATCCCGACCTTCTTACCTCTGTAAGTGATTTTTTCCGCCAGTTCCATGATTCTTTCAGGGATTTTTTCCTCAGGCCCTTCGACTAGGATGACTTCCGCCGCGGGCGCGTAGTGCCTGTATTTCATGCCGGGCGCCAAAGCAACGGCCGCCTCGGTGGACGCCCCGGTTTTGGCCACGGCGTGGATTTCAACATCGGGCAAAATCTTCTCGAGGTCCTCAATTGTCACCGGGCCGGGCCTTAGAACGATCGGGACTTTACCGCTCAGGTCGAGAACCGTCGACTCCACCCCTAAGCCCACCTTCCCCCCGTCAATCACAGCGTCTATCCTGCCTGAAAGGTCGTCGAGGACATGCTTGGCAGCGGTTGGGCTGGGCCTTCCAGCCATGTTGGCGCTGGGCGCGGCAATCGGCACGTCGGCCTCAAGGATGAATGCCCTTGCAACTGGGTGGCTCGGCATCCTGACCGCGACGGTCGCTAGACCTGCAGTAGTCACGTCAGGGACCATCTCGGATTTCGGCATTAGGATGGTCAGAGGGCCCGGCCAGAATTTTTTCATGAGTTTTTCAGCTCTTTTTGGAATGAACGACGCCAAGATGGAAACGTCGCCGGTCCGCGCGATGTGCACTATCAAGGGATTGTCTGGCGGCCTTTTTTTGGCCTTGAATATCCTCAAAACCGCCTTTTCGTCAAGGGCGTTCGCCCCCAATCCGTAGACTGTCTCGGTTGGGAACGCTACCAGTCCCCCCATTCGGATGACTTCAGCGGCGGCCCTGATTTTTCCCCGCTCCGGCTTGGTCCTGTTCACTCTAAAGACTTCAGTCATCATGCCACCTTTCATACCACCTGCACCCACACCCAAAAGATATTTTGGGTCCCTACTCAGAGGGTTGGTGGTAAAATGCCGGTGATTTCTGTCCTGGGCACGAAGGGCGGCGTGGGCAAATCAACTATAGCGATGGGCATAGCGGCTTGGCTCAGCAAGATGCAGGACGACCTGGTGCTGCTGGTGGACGGAGACGTCCACACAAGGACTGTTGAGCTGAAGATGTGTCCAAAAGCGGACGTGACCCTGGCCGAGGTCCTGAGAGGAAAGCACGAGCTGGTGGACGCAATCTATCTCTGCCAGCTGAAATCCCGGGGCAAGTGGGTGTTCCCACAGCTTGCGATCCTCCCCGCGGGTGGGCAGTTCATGCCGGCCGGTGGGCGCGACGTCAGCAAGTTTTTGGCCGATACGATAGAAACGTTCGACAAGGTGATGCCTAAGCTCCGCGGGTATTTCTCCCACGTCATCGTGGACACTCCGCCTTCCGTCATGTTCGAGCACTTCATACTGACATCCATCTCGGATGGGTTGGTTTTCACGGTAACCCCTGACGTCGAGTCTGTTTTTTCCTCCCGCCAGACATCGATGGGGTTGAAAGAGATGATGGGGCTGAAGACTGTGGGCACCATCCTGAACAAGGTCCCGCGGGGCATGACCCTCTTGGACACCTGGACGGACTATGCGAGCTCAATCGCGCCTGTCATCGGCACAATTTACAAGGACGACATAATAGAAGACGCCTTCAGGAGGAATCTGCCCGTGGTCGCGGCTTACCCCAAATCCTCTGCGGCCATATCAATGAAAGACATCACCAAAAAAATAATCAAGATGGACATAAAGCCCACAAGGGTCGCTTCCAGGTTCAAGAAGGCGCTGGGCCAGCTCTGGGCGCCAGGCAAAAAATGGATGGCTGATATGGAGGAACCCAAGAAGGTTTCGCATAAGCCGAAGAGATTGATGTGACCCGGAAGCTACGTTGCCCAGTTTTCCATTATTTTTTTCTGCTGTTCTTTTGTGAGCTTGTTACACAAAGAGAAGATGTGGGATTTCTCCAAGCTAAAATGCTGTTCCAAGGAGTTGATGACCCGGAAAGAATACGAGATTGCGAACTTCTGGGATTTTTCATCCTTGTTTTTTATGACATTTTTGACGATTCCGCCAATCATCAACGACATACCTTCCAGATAATCGTGGTCAAGGTCCAGCAAATCAACAACGCCATTGTTGCGGGCCGACTTTTTCAGCTCAGGGAATATGAAATCCCTTTCGGTCACATAGTGGGGCTTGACTTCCGCCAAAACATTCATCAGGTCCTTCAATGCCTTCCAGGTGTTTTTCTGGGAAGACTTCATTTTCAATCTCGACTTTATTTCGGCCAGCTTCTGGAGGACCGCCTCATGCTCGCTAGCAATCCGTTTTACTACTTCATTCACATTGCCACGCTCCGATTTCACAAACACTTGGCCCGAAACAAAAGTCTAGCAGCTATATATCCCTGTTTTTATGATAAACCCAATGCTCACATCCAATGCCGTGTCAAATCCCAATGTAGGCGCTCTTTCTAGGCGCTATCTTTTCCACAAGCACCTCTCCTTTTCTCTCGTCCGCCCAAAAGATGGCTCGATATCCGCCCACCCGCAACCTGTAGAGCTTCGAATCGGATGTTCCAACCAAGTACTTCACATCCATACCGCTCTTTGCCTTGGTTGGGTTTTCTCTCAGGCGCTTGAGGTTCTCTTTAATGCGTTCAGCTGTTTCATGTGGTAGCTTTTTGAATTCTCTTGCGGCCTTTGGGTTCAGGAGGACATCAGAGGACATCATAGGTCTTCAAGCCTAACGTACTCCTTTCTGGGCGTTTTCTCGATTCGCTTGTAGACCTCGTCTATGATTTCCAGCTCTTCCTCGCTGATTGAGAGGAGTCGGCGAAGGATGTCATCGTAGCTCTCCCCCTTACGGCCGAGACGTTCTACTTTGGACTTGATCTCGGGGCTGATGGCTATTGTGGTTCGTTTCATCATCAATATTACATAAAAATTATAAAGTATATAAATTTTATGTTTATGGCAGTTCTAAGAGTGGTGCGGGGGAAGGGATTTGAACCCTCGAACCCCTGAGGGACCAGCCCCTCAAGCTGGCGCCTTAGACCTGGCTCGGCTACCCCCGCCAATTGGAGATAGTCACGCCAAAATTAAAGCTTCCCTGATGGCCTGAAAAAAGGGCTGCCATCGAGCGGCTATATCTCTTCCTTGTAAAGAGTGAGCCGCTTCAGCTTCCTCGAGATGTCGTCTAGGTGCAGGCGCATCCTGTAAATCCTTGCCTTGTATTCCGGGTTTTTCTCCATAGACAGCGAGGAATCCAAGCCCTCAAATGCGTCGACAAAGCGCCTCGGCTCGAAGTAACCCTTCTTGACTTCGTCCGCCAATATGTGCAAAATCCGCCTGACCTCCTTAAGCATGGGCCCGCCGGATGTCGACACCGGAAACATCACGTCGCGACTGTGAATGTAGTCGATCATCAGGTGAACTTCTTCAATCAATTTGTCTATGGAACTGGCCGCCTTTTGCCTGTCAAGCTTCTTCTCCTTGAGAAAATGAATCTCCCTCTTCACCTTGTCTTCGTCTTTCCTTCCGCCGCCGGCCTTCCCGCCAGCTTTCCCGCCAGCACCGAAAATCTTCTTTATGATCCGCACGCTGAAGTGGAAAAACTCCGGCTGCTGCAGCACGACTTTTGGCACCTCCATGTAACCCCAAGAAGTATCAAGCTCATCGTTTAAAAACAGTGCCCTTGGTATGCCCGAGCGGCTCAAAGCTTCTTCAGCTGTTTGGAAAAGTCAGCGAACTTGCCCCGGAGGGAGTCTATGGCCTTGAGTATGATCTGTTCGGGAGTAAGCCCGCCGAAAGACTCGACCTTGAAGATGAACCTGGTCGGGTCCCCGTAAACCCTGGCAGCCCCAGGCTTGCAGACATCAACGCACGAGCCGCAGATGCTGCACAGCGTCAGGTCCTTCACCCGGACCTTCCCGTCCTCGATCTCCAGTATCTCCTTCGGGCATGCCTTCACGCACTCCGCGCAAGCGTTGCACTTCTTCCCGTCGAACTCCAGCACCGGCATGTAGCTGTATGAAACTACTCCAGGCTGCCACTTCGCGTGGACCTTCCCCTGCCCCAGGCGGGCGATGGCCGTGAGCTCAAGCTTCTGCCCCTTCGCCAGGGTGACTATCGGGATAGAGGCGCTGACCGGCCTGACTTCCTCGTCTGACGGCTTGAGGTCGCCGCTCATCAAAGTGGCTTCACCCTCGCTCGCCAGCACGAGATCGGCGCTACACTTGGTGCACTTGCCCTCCTTGCAGCCGCACTCTTCAGGAAGGTCATAGCCCGCCAGCGGTGTCTTGAGAGGGACCATTGCAAGCCGGTGAGCAATAACTTCATCATACATTGCGGAGTCGTTTGACTTGAACTCGACCTCGTCCACCGCCATCACAGGCACCTCCCTCATGGCTGTCCTCCTGATCGCGTTGGCCATGGCAGGATTCGTCCCGGAGAGGGTGAACTCCATCTCATTCCCGTCTATTTTTCTTATCTCGATCTCCATTGTCTTGTCCCCTGACTATACTCTCCTTCCCCTTCTTCCGCCTTTCTTTCTTCCGCCGCCGTGCGGGATTGGCGTCGCGTCCTCTATCCGACCTATCCTGAGCCCCGCCCTGGCGAGAGCCCTTATGGCAGCCTGCGCCCCAGGCCCCGGCGTCTTGGACTCGAGGCCTCCCTGCGCGCGCACCTTGATGTGGATGCCTGTGAACCCCTTCTCCATCGCCTCTTCGGCAGCCTTCATGGCCGCCTGCATCGCCGCGTACGGAGACGACTCTTCCCTGTCCGCCTTCACTATCATCCCGCCAGATGCCCTCGACACAGTCTCAGCTCCCGTAAGGTCAGTTATGTGAATCATTGTATTGTTGAAGGACGAATAAATGTGAGCTATTCCCCACTTCTCTTCAGGCATTCTTCTCACCCTCAACTTCCTGCGCCGCAGGTGCCGCTGGCGCTTCCGGGGCAACCGCGACCAGACATTCTATCTTAGGCTCCTCCTCGACAGTAACCAAGTAGCTCGGGACCTTGACCTTCCTGCCCCCGATTTTCACCTTTCCGTGAAGCACCATCTGCCTCGCCTGCCTAGGGGTCTTGGCCATCCCCTTCCTGTGAACCAATATCTGCAGGTACCTCCCGAGCAGCTTGTCCACAGTCAGGCCGAGAACATCGTCGAGAGTGGCGTTGTCCCCCACGAGGCCCAGCTTTTGCAGCCTCTTGAGCATCTGTCTCGTCTCGAGCCTGGCCTGGGGCCCTGAAGCCGTGAGCAGCCTCCTCGCCTGCCGCCTTAAGTTCCTCAAAATAGTTTGGGTTTTCCATATCTCCCTCTTCCTCCTCAGGCCGAACTCCCTGAGCAGCTTGTCCTCCGAGTCCATCCGCTCCCTCTGCCAGGGGTGGGACGGCTTTTGGTACTTCTGCCTCTGCCTCTTCATT
>JBFLWG010000062.1:0-5333 GCA_040757795.1 Hadarchaeota archaeon (SeqCode)
GTTGACATTGGTGCACATCTAGACGGCTACATCGCGGACACCGCTTTTACTTTTGCTACAGGGACAAAGGTTGAAATGGCCGGTGCGGCTGAGCTGGCGTTGGAGGCCGCCATTGCAGCAGTCAAGCCCGGCGTTGATTTGGGCGAAATCGGCGAGGCCGTGGAAAAAACAATAACCTCTGCCGGCTTCAAGCCCATAAGAAACCTCACGGGCCACAGCTTGGCAAGGTGGGACCTCCACGCGGGCATAACTGTCCCAAACGTCGCAGGTGAAACCGGCGTGAAGCTGAACGTCGGCGATGTTTTGGCAATAGAGCCCTTTGCCACTGACGGGGCCGGTTATGTCGAGGACCAAAAGAGAGTTTACATCTACCGCCACCTCAGGGACGTGCCGACCCGCCTGCGCATGTCGCGGGAGCTTCTGAGGGACATCAAGAAGGAGTACAGCAGCCTGCCTTTCGCCGAGAGGTGGCTGGCCAAGAAGATGTCGAAGCTGAGGCTGGAGCTGACCCTGAGGGAACTGGTGGGAAGCGCTGCCCTCTGGCCCTACCACGTGCTGGCGGAGCGTGGCGAAGGGAAGGTTGCGCAGGCCGAGCACACGGTGATAGTGACCGAACAGGGTTGCGAGGTAACAACCCGCTGAGCCGCGAGACGTTCATCTTTTTCTCATTTTTGCCAGAAGCCTGAGTATTTCCATATACAGCCAAACCAGAGACACCATCAGACCGAACGCGCCGTACCATTCCATGTGCTTTGGCGCCCCGGCGTCCTCCCACTTTTCTATAAAATCAAAGTCCAGCACTAAATTCAGCGAAGCCATTACTATTACAAACAAGCTGAAAGCTATGCCTATTGCCCCGCTCTCGTGGATGAACGGCACGCGGTAGCCAAAGAGCCCCAGCACAAATGACAGGAAATAGATTAAAAAAATAGCCATCATGGCAGTGGCAACGCCAAGCGCGAGGTTTGCGGTTACTGGGATTAACCCAGATTTGTAGATGAGTAGGAGACAAAAAAGCACGCCCAAGGTAAGCGCCACAGCTTGGGGAACTATCCCGGGATACACCATTTCAAAATATTTTGAGATCCCTCCCAAAGCGAGGCCCTCTGCCAAAGCGTAGATGGGGGAGGTGATCCATGCCAAACTTTTCATGAAGATTGTCACAAAACCAAAAATCAAGGCAACAATCGCTCCAGAGAAAATATAAGCTGTTGTCGTCAGGGGAATGTTCCAAGCCACAAATGCGCCGGCAACTAAAATTCCCAGCAATAACAGAGTCTTGTTAACAGTGCCGTTTATGGTCATGGAATCTACAGAAGTTGCCGCACTTTCCCAAGTGGCTGCCCGGTCTTTCAGCACAGGGTTTCCAGTCCTGAACATGGACATCACTTTTTCAAAACAAGCATCGCGTGGTCCTTCTCGTACGGGTCGAGAGTCTTGGCGTCAAGGATTTCCAGCTCTTTCTCCAGCTTGTGCATTTCGTCCCTGAATATTTCCCGAGGCTCCTTTGTCACGTCAATGCTGCGGGCCTTCAGCGCGAGCACTGCGTGGCCGTCCCCTTTTAGGAACGCCTTGGCATTCGCAAGAAGGATTTCCGTCTGGTCCGGCTGCGCCACATCTTGATAGACCACGTCGACATTTCCCACTATCGAGCAGTAACTGCTAGTCTGCCGCGCGTCCGCCAAAATCGGCATCATGTTAGGCCTGCGGCCAGAAACTACAAGAAGGTCCCTCATGGGGCGAGACGATACCTCCACACAGTATATGCAGCCTTTTTCGCCCACAATATCTGAAACGTGCGAGGCTGTGGTCCCGCTCGCGGCACCGAGGTAGAGAATGGACGCCCCGTCTTTTATCGGGATTTCTTTGATGTTCTTGAGAACAGCCGCGGCCAGCTTGCTCCTGTACGGGTCCCAAAGCCTGTACTCCCGCCCACCAACGTCAAGCAACTTCTCCCCGTAGACCTGGCTACCCTTGGCAATGTTCGCCGTGGCGAGCTTCTTCGTCCCGTCGTCAAATTCAATCCAGTAAACTGACCTGAACTTGTCGTGCTCCACAGCTTTCATTTTATCTCCCCACTGGCCCTGACGTTCACTATCCTGGACTTGATGTCGGCCGCAAGCTTGTCTCCGACAAACTCCCCCGACATTGCGTCCACCCTCGAGGCTATGGCCAGCTTCCCTGAGATGGACCTTGCTATCTTCCCGCGCAGCTTTCTGGGAGCCCCCTTGATCTCCGGATGCTGGTAGATCAGCCCGTGTTTGGGCGGCCGCGCCTTCGTCCTCATGGCCCGGAACAGGGCCTTTTCAGCACCGAGAACTTGTATGGTGCTTGCGGGCATGCGGGACAGCCTCTCCAGCCCGCCGGCTTTTGAAATGAGTCTCGCCCCTATGGCCCCCCCGATAACAGCCCTGAGGTTCGGCGCTATCTGTGCCATCAGCCCCTCAATGTACTCAGACACCTTGCCCCTCAACACCTGCAGGCCCATTATTTCCTGGATGGACTCCTGCACTGCAGTGATGTCTACTTCATCGAACGGCGCGCCAAGGGACTTCTTAGCCTCCTCCGAGATTTTCATAGCGGCTTCTTCCGGAAGTCCCGCCGCGCTTTGCACCGAACTCTGTGTGAACCTGTCGCGGTTGCCCAGAGTCAGGACCAGCTTCAGGTAAGCTTCATGGTCAGGCACAAGCCTGTCTAGCTCAGGGAAATGGGTGGAATACCACTCCCTGACCTGCCCAGTGAGTATGTTGATGAATTTATCTATCTGGTCCAAGATGTCAATTGACTGGATTATCAGCCTGTCCCTTTGGGCGGCCTCCTTCTTCAGCTTGTACCGCGTGAGTATGAAGTTGACTTCGCGCAGCAGCGCGTCCGCCCCCTTGAAACCAACTTCCTCCGCAATGTCCTGCAGCTTCCCCCTCAGGATGGAGCCCGCCTTGTTTGGCATTAGAGCCTCAAACTTGGCGTTCGGGAACTCCTTGCTCAGTCTTTCGACCAGCGGCTTTGACTCAAGTGTAAACTCCTTGATGCCGTCCCTGATGAACTCCTTGACCAGCTCCCTGTGCTCCTGCGTTGGATTGCCCATCTGGACGGTGGCCAGGCGCCCGGCGATGTCGGCCGGGTTTCTGGGGAACTGTCTGGAAGAGAGCAGCTTACCCTCGTCATCGAAGGCGAAGACCCCTAACACACACTCGCCGATGTGGATGGGCATTCTATCAAATGAAAACTGTTTGTGCTCGTTTAACATTTGCGGTTGGGTAAGTTGACGCAGATTTTAGTTTTTGAATAACCGCAAGCTTAAAATCTGCTTGAAGCGAACGTGAAGCGGTAAAATGGTGAAACTGGCAATAAACGGATTTGGGAGGATTGGACGAATTTTCCTCAGAGCGACGCTTGAGAACAGGGAATTCCAGAAAAACTTCGAAATAGTGGCGGTCAACGACCTGTCGAGCCCTAAGATACTGGCGCACCTATTGAAGTACGACTCGGTTTTCGGTGTCCTGAAGAACGACATAAATGCGACTGAAAACTCGATTTCAGTGGACGGCAAGGAGATCAAGGTCCTGAGCGAGAAGGACCCGGCGAAGCTTCCGTGGAAGGACCTTGGAGTTGCCTACGCGCTGGAGTCCACAGGGGCTTTCACAGACCGCGAGAGCGCGAGCAAGCACCTGGCTGCTGGGGCAAAGAGGGTAGTTGTCTCTGCGCCGGCCAAAAACCCTGATGTTGCGATAGTGCTGGGAGTCAACGACGAGGTCTACAACCCTTCAAAACACCAAGTGATTTCAATGGCATCTTGCACAACCAACTGCCTGGCGCCGATGGTGAAGGTTTTGAACGAGAACTTCGGTGTGAAGCAAGGTTTCATGACAACCTGCCATGCCGTGACCAACGACCAGAGAATCCTTGACCTCGTGCACAAGGACCCCCGCAGGGCGAGGGCAGCGATGGTTTCTATAATACCGACAACAACCGGGGCCGCAAAAATGATCGGCGAAGTGATCCCAGCTCTGAAGGGGAAGCTGGACGGGGTATCGCTACGCGTCCCTGTGCCGGACGGCTCGATAACAGACCTCGTCGCAGTTCTGGGCTCTGAGACGACAGCCGAGGAAATAAACAAGAAATACAAGGAAGCGGCAGGGGGGAAGCTCAAGGGAATCCTGCAGTACAGCGATGAACCACTTGTATCCAGCGACATCATAGGAAACCCGCATTCCTGCATAATAGACGGGCTGAGCACGAGTGTCCTGGGCGGGAAGGGCAACCTTGCGAAGGTGTTTGGCTGGTACGACAACGAGTACGGGTTCTCCAATAGGCTAGTCGACCTCTTCAACTTCCTGCTGGCGCGGGAAGCCTGACCTCCAAGCTTTTAATTCCAAAGGCGGAGATGGTGTTGGGATAGAGATGGAGCTTGTCATTGGCTCGGATCGGCTGAAGCGCGGGTTCGCCAAGATGCAGAAGGGAGGGGTGATAATGGATGTCACCACCCCGGAGCAGGCGATAATTGCAGAGGAGGCCGGCGCCGTCGCTGTGATGTCTCTTCAGGCCGTCCCGGCAGATATCCGCGCGGCGGGTGGCGTGGCTAGGATGGCTGACCCGGCCGTCATCGAGGCGATAATGAACGCAGTTACAATCCCAGTCATGGCCAAGTGTAGGATAGGCCACTTTGCAGAGGCCCAGGTGCTTGAGACTCTGGGAGTGGACATGATAGACGAGTCTGAGGTCCTGACGCCCGCCGACGAGGAGGCCCACGTGGACAAGCGCAAGTTCAAGGTGCCGTTCGTCTGCGGCTCCCGTGACTTGGGGGAAGCCCTGCGTAGAATAAACGAGGGGGCAGCCATGATCAGGACAAAAGGAGAAGCAGGGACCGGGAACATTGTCGAGGCGATAAGGCACATAAAGCTGACCAAGCGCCAGATATCGGAGCTGGCGGGATTGAAGCGAGACGGCTTGGAGGTCAAGGCCCGCGAGTACAGGGCGCCGGTTGAACTTGTCGAGGAAACTGCGAACATCCAGCGGCTGCCTGTGGTCTGGTTCTGTGCTGGCGGAATAGCCACCCCCGCAGACGCCGCGATGGTAATGCAGCTGGGCGTGGATGGAGTGTTCGTCGGTTCAGGGATATTTAAATCAAGCGACGCTGCCAGGATGGCCCGGGCAATAGTTGAGGCCACAAGGCATTATGACGAGCCGGATGCCGTGCTGCAGGCTAGTAAAAATCTCCCCATGCCCATGAAAGGAATCGACGTAAAGACTCTGAAGGCGGAGGAGAAGTTACAGGTCAGGGGCATTTGACAACATTTTAACCGTCAGCGCGTGAATTTGTTCTGTGGCTTCAA
>JBFLWG010000063.1:0-4792 GCA_040757795.1 Hadarchaeota archaeon (SeqCode)
GCCCCGTAGGGCCTGGGGCCTTGTCTCAGTCCCCATCTCCAGGCTCCGACTCCCATCGCCCGTACCCGTCGTCGGCTTGGTGGTCCGTTACACCACCAACTACCTGATAGGCCGCCGTCCCGTCCTCTGGCCCGCGCGGTTTTACCCGCCGGTTTTCAGGGGCAGGGCATTCCAGCCTCCGCCCCTTATCTGGGATTACCCTCAGTTTCCCGAGGTTTTCTCCGTCCTGAAGGTGGGTTAACGACGTGTTACTGAGCCGTATGCGGGGCCACGACCTTGCGATCGCGCCCACCACTCGCATGGCTTAGCCGAACCCCAACAGCAGTGGCCTCCGGCAGAATCAACCGGAGTTTTTGCCGCAAGTTAGAAATTGGCTTTGAAGTACCGGACCTATCTCGGACCCGAGCTCTCCAGTGACCTGGTTTTTTCGGATCCACATTTATGATTCCACACCAAGAACGCGACCTCTCATCGCGGGACTAGCTAGGTCCCAAACTCGGATCGACGCCGTTTACACCGCGGTGTGGACCATCTTCTATTGGTTTTTCATGCTTAAAAGATTGCATCCGGCCATATCGAAAGGCTAAAAAGGTCAGATGTGGGTAAATTGGCAGGTGGAAAATTGAGGAGGTTGATGGAGCTACAAGGGATGAAGGTCTACAGCGACCGCGCCAAATACGTAGGAACAGTGGAAGACGCGGTGGTGGACGACAAAGAAGGACTGGTTGTAGGCTTGGTTTTCGGACACAAGGCAGGGAAGGCGCTCACGATCCCATATGGCAGCATCATGGCCGTCGGGGACATAGTTCTTGTGTTTTCCAAAAAGGCCGCTGGTGAGAGCGCATGATTTGCGAGTTCAAGGGCAAGAAACCAAAGATACACAAGACAGCATTTGTTCACCCTGCCGCCACGGTGATTGGCGACGTGGTTATCGGAGAGCACTCCAGCGTTTGGCCTGGAGCGGTCCTCAGGGGAGATTTCGGGTCAATCAGAATAGGGAGGTACACCTGCGTGCAGGACAACGCTGTGGTACACTCCGCAGATGTTTACAACGGCAAGCTCGCCTACGCGTCCACCACGGTCGGGGACTACGTAGTGGTCGGGCACCATGCATTAATCCACGGCGCAATCGTTGAGGACCAGTGCGTGATTGGTGGGGGGGCAATAGTCTTCAACAAAGCTCGAGTCGCGAAGGGTTCGCTGGTGGGATTGAGCGCAGTCGTTTTGGCGGATGCCGAAGTCCCACCGAAGACAATAGTTGTTGGTATCCCGGCAAGGCCGCTGAGGTCGCTGACAGACAGGGAATTCAAGAACATCAAGGTCCAGGCGCTGAACTACGCCAAGCTGGCAAAGTCCTACTTGTGATGGGCCGGTGGCTTGAAAAGCTCCAGTAGAAGGTCGATGTCGGTCGGCAAAAGTTCCTTGAGTTTCTCGGCGTGGTTGTTTACTACTTCCAGACCTTCCTTCTTGTAGCTGATGGCGTAGAGTATCTTAGTCTTTGGGGAGAACTTTGACAGCTGGACGCCGAGCATTCCGAGGAACAGCCTGACCGGCGCGGAGCCCCCAGTGTAATTAACAATTATTTCGTCCTTTGACGGGTCGACCTTGTAGAGTATGTCAGCCAAGCAGTCCCTGATGGCTTTTGGGTCGAAAACATCGCAGCGCTTGAAGACAAGTTTACTGTTGGTCTTCCTGGCCACATCCGTGATGATGTCTTTGTTGGGTTTTTTGTAGTCTGGATGAACATAGGTCAACTGGTAATCAGAACACAGAACATAGGTCACGTCCGGTTTTTCTTTTGTCATCGCCAGCTCCGCCGTGATTGGCACCTCTCCCATACCTTGGATAAGGACTTTCATCCAATCAATGAACAATTTGTCCGGGGATGATTAAAAACTTTTGGCGAGCGGAATCACCGTGGTCTCGAGCCTGTCGTGTGTCGGGTACTCTTCAACAAGGGCAAAGTCAAGCGCCGGTTCGGCTTTTGAAATGGCCTTGGCGAGGCGCCAGTGGAGCTCTATCCTCTTTTTCCTGAGGTCCAGTCCAATAAGTTTCGGGGAGATGCCGTGCCGTTTGATCATCCGGCGGCGAAGAGACGCCAGCCTGCTCGGAGCAACTCCAGTTATGACGCCCTTGAAGAGCAGCCCTTCATCAGTCACCTGCTCGTAAGGTTTCGCCACCCTGGCAGCCCTGCGTTTGAGCCTGTTCCTCAGCTGCACAGAGTCCTTGAGTGAGCTGGGACAGTAGTACATGTTCAGCCTTGTGTGAGAGGCAGCCCACTTCAGGACCTTCAACGCCAGCTCTTGGCTTCCCCTGACCGCCATCGATGTTTCGGCCTTGAGCCTGAAGCCCCGCTTCTTGAAACTTTTGAGGTTGGTGTCTGAGAACTCGAGCTCATTGAGGTTGACGAAAACACCAGGCGTTTCATCCAGCTTTTTGAGGAAATCAACGAGCCTGTTGTAATCTCCCGGGATCGCAGGCAGCTCCACCCCCGCCCTGATGCCGGCTTCCACCGCCAGCTTGACCGGATTTGTCGACCAGAGATGGAACCTGATTTCATCAAGCCCCGCTTTTTTCAGCTGCAGCAATTTTTCCTTCGGGACGGGGGCGCAGCAGTACATGTGGATGTGGTGTTTTTTGCCGAACCTCCTTTTCATGAGCCGGATGTATCCGAGCGCCCGGTTGAAGCGCATGATAGGGTCTCCACCTGTAATCCCGGTGCCAAGGGCGCCCATCATGAAAGCTTCCTCTGTTACCTCGCCGCCGGACTTTGCCTGCCTTTCATTAGCGTAGACAACGTCCTTCCATCGACGCTTTTCTGAAAGCGGGCAGTAAAAGCAGCCGCGTCTGCAGAGGCCGGTGACGAACAGGACGAGCTTTGCCCCCCTAATGCAGAGACGGCAGCCCCCCGGCATCCGCCCGAGGAGAAGTGAGCCAGCGGCTGTTTTGACGACCGGTCTGGGCCTAGCCGGCTTCATGGCCCCAGCGCGCCCCCTTTTTCGTGACTTCTTTCTTCCAGATCGGCGCCTTGGATTTCACGAGGTTCATCGCGTCCGGCAGTGCCTTGAAGACATCATCCCGCCCCCTGCCAGCGATTACAACGTACACTGCATCTTCGCCTGGTCTTAGCTCGTCGACGACATGGTGGATCGCGACCCGTTCTATATTTTTCCGGTTTTCTATTTCTTCTGCAATTTCTTCCAGCTTTTCGAGCGCTTCCTCCGAACTTTCATAGTCCAAAAATTTGACGTCTTCCCCTTTGGAGGAGCGCCCGCGGACCACGCCTATGAAACAGCCTATGGCGCCCGCCGTCTCCGGGAGGTTTTTCCTCACTTTATCAAGCAGCGTTTGGAGGCTGATTTCCCCCTTTTTGTGTATTCCAACGTCCGGCATTTGACCCGACCTAACCTTTTTATAAGGCCTAATAAATTAGCTTTGGGCTGGTGAGATGGGAGAAGTCAAGATTAAGGTGCAGAACATAGTGTTGTCGGTCACGTACGAGAACACCGAGTTTGATCTGGAGAAGCTCGCGAGGTCGCTGGAAGGCGCCCGTTACGACCCAGAAGTTTTCCCGGGAATCGCCTACAAGTCCAAGGAGCCCTCCGCATCTTTCCTGATATTTGCGTCCGGGAAGATGAACTGCGTCGGCGCCAAGAGCATGAATGACGCGAAGCTCGCCATAAAAAGGCTCACAAAGAAGCTCAAGGCGGCCGGGGCCAAGATAAAGTCGGAGCCGAAGGTCCAAGTACAGAACATAGTTTCATCCTTCGACTTTGAGCGCGAGTTCGACTTGGACAGCATCGCTCGGAGCTTTGAAAACACCGAGTATGAGCCGGAAGTTTTCCCAGGGCTGGTGTTCAGGCTGGAGGACCCAAAGGCCGTGGTGCTTCTCTTCGTTTCTGGCAAAGGGGTCTGCGCGGGGGCCAGGAGCATGGCCGACATAAAGCGGGCCGGGGAAAAGGTCTCCAAGCTGCTCAAAGACTACTGAGGCATTAATTAATCCGCGGCGTAGGGAACTACGGTCCAATGCGAACAATCATAGTGCGCTACGGCGAAATTGCACTCAAAAGCGAGCCAGTGCGCAGGTGGTTTGAGGACCGCCTGATTTCAAACATCCAGCAGAAGCTGTCCGGGACCAAGCACGGCTTGAGGGTTGTCAGGGGAAGGATATTCATAGACATGGAAGACTGGAAAAAAGCCCTGAAGCCACTTTTCATGACTCCTGGGGTCGTCTCTGTTAGCGTGGCTGCGCGGACATCTTCAGATATCGAAAGCGTCAGAGCCGCCGCGGTTCAGGCGGCGAGGAAAGTTCTTGTCGGAGGCAAGAGTTTCGCGGTCAGGACGTCTCGAGAGGGGTCGCACCCGTACAAAAGCCAGCAGGTCAACTCCATTGTAGGAGGGGAAATTTTGGCAAAAATCAAGGGGACTAGGGTGAACCTTTCCAACCCTGATAAACTGATTTCCATTGAAATCAGGGGCGCCGACGCATATGTGTTTACCGACGTCATAGGAGGGGTCGGGGGGCTGCCGGCAGGGAGCCAGGGAAAGGTATCGGTGATATTCAACGGCGGACCGGGAGATTTGGTCTCGGCATTTCTGATGTTGAAAAGAGGCTGCGATACAGATATTTTTATCCCGTATTTCAAGCGGAATGGTCTCGGTCTTGGAGTTTCGGTCGCAAAGAAGCTCACGCTTTTCCACCCGAGGATAAAAATCTGGGCGCTTCATTTCGGGGAAGTTTTGGAAAGAGTGAAAGAAGCTTCCTCTGACTTGAGGTTCTATATTTACCGGC
>JBFLWG010000064.1:0-4377 GCA_040757795.1 Hadarchaeota archaeon (SeqCode)
AACGAAACGGTAACGATAACATGATGACCGTCAAGCCATACAATCGCAACACATTACCAGTAAACATAACGGCTGCGGCGAGCGACCTCGGCGATGTCGAGAACGTGGAACTCTGGCACAGGCACTCTGCAGACAACTCAACATGGGGCAACTGGCGACTCTTCGGCATCGATGAAAATGGCACGGACAACTGGGCGTGGCAGTTCACCGCCTTGGACAGCAACGGTCACCGCCAGTTTTACTCGGTCACTGCCGCCCGGAATGCTGAATATTAAAAACCCGCAAACCGAAAAATTTTTACATTTCCAATAAAAGCCCAATCGGTGCAAAAATGGCCAAGACAAAAAAGGCCAGAAAAGGATGCTCGGGCTGCTGATACGGGATTAAGTCTCCCCGACCGAGAAGGCTAAATTAGGGGCAGTCTATTTTCTCACGTGGCCAGGGTAGTGTAGCGGTTAGCATCCGGGACTGTGGATCCCGTAGCCCGGGTTCAAATCGCGGCAGGCCCGCGTGAAATTCCCGGCCCTGGCCCCTCAATTCCACAACAATTAAAGCCCCGAGGTGGATTTTCTCATGAACATGCAGCGACCTTACGTGACCCTGAACGCCGCCATGACGCTGGACGGGAAGATAGCCACGGCCGCCGGCGACAGCAGGATATCGTGCAGGGAGGACCTGGAGAGGCTTCACAAGCTGAGGGCGGAGGCCGACGCCGTGATGGTTGGCGTGGGGACGGTGCTGGCGGACGACCCATCTCTCACAGTCAGGATAGTGAAAGGAAGAAACCCCACGAGAGTCGTGGTCGACGGCGGGGCGAGGACTCCGCTGAAAGCGAAAGTGCTCGGCCGGGGGGCAAAAACAATAGTGGCGGTGTCAGAGCGTGCGAACCGCAAAAGGATAGAGAAGCTGAGGGCCGCTGGGGCCGAAGTGATCACGTGCGGGAAAAACGAGGTGAATCTCAAGGAGCTGCTCGGAAAGCTCCACTCAATGGGCGTCAGAAAACTTTTGCTTGAGGGGGGTTCCACACTGAACTGGGGCATGGTCAGGGCCGACCTAGTTGACGAGGTCATGGTCGCCGTGGCTCCTTTCCTTGCCGGGGGGACCAAGGCAAAGTCTCTCGTGGGGGGCGAAGGCTTCCGAAATGTCGCCGGGAGCAGGAGGCTCAGGCTTCTCCGCGTCGGACGCGTGGGCAGGGACCTCCTTTTGGTTTACCGTGTGGGGGAAAAAGGTTGATGAGGAAAATCGGGAACAATTTTTTTCTTCTTGGCGTGGCCCATGTGCTCCCAAGCAGCATGGCGGAGGTCAAGGAAACCATCGAGAGAGAGCGGCCGGACATAGTCGCTGTGGAGCTTGACGCTGCCAGGTACCTCGCCCTGCTCCAGGGAGAACAGCAGAATACTGTTAAGAACCTGAGGGCCGGGATGAGGCTTTCCATCATGAGCGTGATAATGTACATCATTCAGTCGAGGTTCTCGAAGCAGACGGGGATGCCGGCGGGAACCGAGATGCTGGAGGCGATCAAGGCCGCCGGGGAGGTCGGGGCGAGGGTCGAGCTTGTGGACCAGGAGATAGGCGTAACCCTCAGGAGGCTGAACGAGGCGGTCCCGCCGGGAGAAAAGGCGAGGATCTTCGCCCAGCTTTTGATAAGCTTTATCCCGTTCCAGGGCAGGCCGAAGCTCAGCAGCCTGACAGAGGACGAAGTGGTGGATTTCCTCCTCCACGAGTTCAAGGAGGTCTCCCCGAAGACCCACGAAGTCCTGATCTCCGAGAGGGACTCCTACATGGCGTCCAGGCTCCTCCATCTCATGAACTCCGGGAAAGTCGTCTGCGTGGTCGGGGCCGGCCATGTCCCCGGAATCTATAAACTGCTGGAAGAAGCAGTTGGTGGATGGGGAGTGAAGCTGGAGTACAGGTCGGGATGAAATGCTGGTTCCAACAATAATCGCGGCGGCCATCTTGACGGCCACGTCCTTCCTCGGGCTGGTGTTCTTCACGTTCAGGGAAAAGAAGATCGGACGCGCCATGAATCTTGTAACCCCCTTGGCGGCGGGGCTTCTCCTGGGCTCGGCATTGCTTCAGCTGATTCCAGCGTCCATCTCACGGGCGGTAAGCTCCACGCTGGACATGTTCGCCATGCTTGTGGGGCTTACTGCCGCCCTCCTCCTAGGAAGAACAATATGGCACCACCACCACGACGCGACGTGCCAAGTCCACCTTTTTGGCAATATCAACCTGCTTGGGGAGGGAATCCAGAACCTGGCGGCTGGAATGATAGTTGGGAGCTGCTTCTGGTTCTCGACCGTCGTAGGCCTCATAGCAGCGGCGGCATTGATATCTCACGCGGTCGTCCAGCAGCTGGGCAACTTCAGCTTTCTCCTCCATGGGGGCATCGACAAGGGGCGGGCCATCGGCTACAGCCTGGCGTCGTCGTCAACGGCCTTGCTGGGCGCCGCACTGACGTACCTTTGGCTGCTGGCGCTCGACCTCGGGCCCTACCTCCTGGCCTTCGGGGCGGGGTGGTTTGTTTACATGGGGGCGGACGATGTTCTGTCATGTGGCGGAAGGCGCGGGAAGATGTCGGCGGCCCAGTTCATCCTGCTTCTGCTTGGAGTCGTAATCGTCGAGTGGGTCGCGATGTTCCTAGTTTGATTTTGGCCCAATGGTCATCTTTTCCCTGCTCAGTGTCGTGAAGGTGTCGCCGCCGACCTGGTAGACCTGCTTTACCTTCTCGACATCCATCAACTGCCCATCGAAGGCGCCGTCGTTCGCGTAAGCCGCGACCACTTCCCCGGCGAACAGCGTGTGGTCTCCTACCTTCACCTGGTCCACAACCCTGCACTCGAGGTGGGCCACGCACTCCTCAATTATGGGCGTTTTTATCTCCCGGCCTGGCTTTGGCGTCAGCCCGAAATGTGCAAACTTCGCGACATTACGGCCGGATACCTTACCACATAACACAGTTTTTTTCAGGAGCTCCACTGTTGGGATGTTGACGGCGAACTCCTTGGAGCGAGAAATGAGGTTGTGGGAGTATCGATTGGGGGCTATCAGAATTCCGACCATCGGTGGATTGATCGAGAGTGGAGTTACCCACGCCACGGTGATTATGTTTGGCTTGCCGCTTTCCAAATCCATGCAACTGACTAGCACCAGCAGCTGAGGGTAGACGAGCCGATAAGCCTTTGAGGCTGGAACATCAACCTTTTCCATTTTTTAGTCTCCTCTTAACTTGCTAAATTTTACATCACAAGCTATAAATTGGCTCTGGAGTTAGCCCTGACGGTGCAATGACCAAACTTGACTTGAAGGATAGCAAAACCGAGAAAAATTTACTTGCGGCTTTTGCCGGGGAGTCACAGGCGAGGAACCGTTACACATACTACGCCGAGGTTGCGAAGGCAGAAGGTTACGAACAGATTGCCGCGATATTCGAAGAAACTGCGTGGAACGAGCGGGCGCACGCCCAGCGGGAGTTCAGCTTTCTGGAAGGCGGGGAGGTTGAAATCCAGGCGGCTTATCCAGCGGGAGTGATCGGCGACACCGCGGCCAACCTCAAGGCAGCGGCGGAAGGCGAGCATTACGAATGGACTCTGATGTATCCTGAGTTTGAGAGAGTGGCCCGGGATGAAGGTTTCACAGAGATAGCGGAAGTTTTCAAGGAGATCGGGGAAGTGGAGGAGCAACACGAGAAGAGGTACCTGAAGCTGCTGAAAAACCTGGAAGAGGGGAAAGTCTTCAAAAAGGACCGCGCGGTGAAGTGGAAGTGCAGAAACTGCGGGTATGTCCACGATGGGGCTTCCGCCCCTGAGAAGTGCCCGGCATGCGGCTTCCCTCAGAACTATTACGAGATGATGGCCGAGAACTACTGACAATGGGGCAGGCAGATTGGCCGTTCGCAACCGGTTTACTAAAACAAAAATTTCTTAATAGGTGCTTGAAGTTTGAGCATTGTCCGTTCACGCGCTCAACTTATTGAGATGCGGCCGCAACTCTTGCAGAGCCAGCGCTGTTTCCGGCCCCCAGCGTAGTGGATGCCTGCCTTCACAATATCGCTCGACCCGCAGAACTTGCACTTCCTCGCTGGCTCGGTCCTCTGCCCTTCCGAAATCCCTGCCTCCTTGAGCAAATCCCTGAGAGATTTATCCAACCCAAGTGCGACCGCTCGCGCCTCCATATATTTTCTCTGGAGTTTCCCTTTCTGCCTGACCAACACGCCGAGTGCGTCATCGTAATCCTTGCCCCTTCCTGCATCCAATTTGTGGATGACAATATCCTCTGGAGCCATGATTCGCATTTTCATGCCCAGTATATTCACCGTCCTGGCTCTGTTCAACTCCTTTCTTTGTCCATCGGTCTTGGCCAGCCAGAAATCGACTC
>JBFLWG010000065.1:0-4320 GCA_040757795.1 Hadarchaeota archaeon (SeqCode)
GGCGGCAGGCTCGAGCTTGGCAAGTGGACGCACATAGCCTTGACGTACGACGGCTCACTCCAGAGGATTTACCAAGACGGAGTGGAAGTAGCCAGCTGGCCATGGTCCGGTCCGATAACTTGGAGGGAGTTGCCCGTCTACTTCGGCATTTGGTGGCCTTCGGACCCCAACTGGTGGAACGGAGAAATCGACGAGGCAATGATTTACAACCGGGCCCTTGCTGCCGAGGAAATAGCGCGGAGTTACGCCAAAGGAGGTTATTACATCAAGGGCCACGCGGCCCCGGTCAGGCTTGACACTGCCGCGTTGATTTCTCAAAACAAGATGCGCCCCGACGCCGGCGACCTGAGGTTTGTCATGTCGGACGGGACAAGGCTGCCGCACTGGATTGAGTACGGCAAGAACACCACAAACACGAGGATTGGGGTCAGGCTGCCGCGGGCGCCAACCGAAAGCACCACAATATACGCATACTACGGCAACCCGGATGCGAAAAGCGCGGAAGTCCGAGGAAGCACGTATGCTGAGACGCCGGCCCAGAGAGCGGGACCGGAGGAAGCCATGAAACCGAAAATTGGTCCGCGGGAGGATGACGCATCGGCCCAGCCCCAGACGACGTACGTGACTGTGAAGGGTCGGTCCGACAATCATTTCACCATTCCCGAAAACGAATTCTTGCCCGAGGGAGTCTACCACTGGCGGGTCAGGGCGGTGGACGGCGCAGGGAACGAGGGCCGGTGGTCGAAAGCGAGGTATTTCCAGGTCAAGCGGGACCCCATCCCGCCGCCTGTTCCGGCTTTGGTCTCCCCTGAGAACAACTCGACCGCGGACAACACCCCTGAGTTCAAGTGGCAACCTGTCGATGATTCTTCTGGCGTGAGCTACGAGCTGCAGTACACGAACAACCCGGCGCTCGTTGGTGCAACTGCGCCACAGCCGGTGACGGAAGGCCTCCTGAGCTGGTGGAAGTTCGACGGCAACGGCAACGACAGCTGGGGCGGCAACCACGGCGAGATAAGGGGCGCAAGCTTCGTCGACGGCAGGTCGGGCCAGGCCCTGAGCTTTGACGGCGTCAACGACATGGTCATGGTCGGGAACCGGCCGTCGCTCAACTTCGGGACGGGCGACTTCTCCCTCTCGGTCTGGATGAGGACGACCCACCCGAACAGCTCCTTCTTCATAGGCAAGGGCGCCGTCGACCGGCCGGGTTACGGCGTGGCCCACTGGGGAGGGAACGTCAGCTTCTCTGTAACATTCGGCAGCTCCGGTTTCGACCGCGTCGCCTTCCCCGACGCGCAGGTTGTGGATGGGAACTGGCACCTCGTCACGGCCGTCAGGGAAGCCGGCTCGCTCAAGCTGTACATAGACGGGGAGCTCGCAGCCGGACCGTCCGACCCCCAAGTTGCGGGCCTGAGCAGTGGCAGCGACTTCATCATCGGGGCCTCGCCGAGCTACTTCTACAGGGGAGAGCTCGACGAAATCATTGTCTACGACAAGGCGCTCAGCGCGGATGAGGTTGTGCAGAACTACCGCGGAGTGGCCGCTCCCGCCGGGAGAAAATGGCTCGACGGCTGGAGATACAGGAGGCCGGTTACCGTGAACAGTCAGGTCGCCTTGACTGGCCACCCGGTCAGCTTGGAAGTGCCGCTGAACCGGGGAATGCGGCAGGACTACAGCGACATCAGGTTCACCCTGGGGGACGGCGTCACGCTCCTGCCCCACTGGGTTGAAAGCCGAGACCAGGAGTCCGCAAAGGCTTGGGCAAGGGTGTCGTCTGTCAAGGCAGGAAAAACTGACCTCTACGTTTATTACGGGAACGCGGGCGCGGCCGGCGCAGAGAATGGTTTGGCCGTCTTTGATTTCTTCGACGACGCGTCCTCTGACAGGACGGCCAGCTACACCCAGGTGGACCTGTACAGCGCTGGGATGACAGGCACCCTGGCTTACGACTCGGCCGGCAGGAAATACGACATTTCAACCGTAAACGATGTTTCCGCGTGGATAACCCCGGCAGTCGGCGAGGACCTGGAGATAAGCTTCATGGCCAAGACCCCGGCGGCGCTGGCTGGATTTGACCAGTTCGGCGCGGTGATGTGGTACCCGGGCGCCGGCGCCTACTGGCTCTCCGCGAGGAACGTTTACCCCAACGCGATAGTCGCTGTGAAAAACCCCAATCCTCCGAGCGAGTCGATCTCGACAATCGCCTCCTCATCATACACGGGATATGCATTCGAGTCCGACACGTGGTACAGGGTGAGAGGCAGGGTGTCCGGAGGCGAGCTGTCGTTCTGGATTTCACTTGAAAACAAGAGCCTCGCGGTGGCGGACCACAGCTACACTTACAGCCTGGGTTATCCGGGCATCATGATTTTCAAGAGCGCTCCGGCCGCGTTTTCGTTCAAGGACGTGTACGTCAGGAAGCTCGCGTCCGTGGAGCCTGCCGCTAGCGTCGGCGCCGAGGAATCCGCGCTGGCATCCTCCGCCAGCCTGCCCGTGACTGTGGAAAATCTAGCGGAGCCAGCCTACGCGGTGCCGGAAGACGCGCCCCTTGCCGAGAACAAATACTACTGGCGCGTGAGGGCAATCGACGGCGCTGGTAACATCAGCGAATGGTCGGACGTCTGGTCCTTCACCGTGTCCTCGGACAGCGAGCGGCCGGTCTCCTTCGTTGAAAGCATCTCGCCATACTGGAGGGGCGGGCTCCCGTTCACCGTGACAGCCCGCGCAACTGACGACAGGAGCGGCGTGGCGGGCGTGGCCCTCTGGTACAGGTTCAGCCCCGACAACATTGTATGGAGTGGCTGGCAGGAGTTCGGCGCCGACAACGAAGAGCCATACGGGTGGGAGTTCGATGCGCCCGAGAGTGACGGATTCTACCAGTTCTACACGGTCGCGGTTGACAAGGCCGGCAACGCCGAGGCCGCGCCGGAAATCGCAGACGCGCAATGCGGTGTTGACACGGCTCCGCCATCTACAAGCCACGGGCTTTCGGGTGCTGCGGGCAAATCGGGATGGTGGCGTGGGGATGCCAGTGTCACTTTGAGCGCTGCGGACGGCCTGAGCGGGGTCGGCACGACACTTTACCGAGTTGATGAAAACGCGTGGCAGGATTACACAGGTTTATTCACCGTCAGCGGCGATGGAGTTCACTCGGTGGAATACTACTCTGTTGACGTCGCCGGCAACGAGGAAAACGCGAAGTCAATCGAGATAAAAATTGACACCTTGCCACCAGTAACCTCTCACGAATTGTCTGGTGCTGCTGGCAACGCAGGATGGTGGCGCAGTGATGTCACTGTGACCCTAAGCGCGGCCGACGACAATAGCCTGACTCCTGATGTGAGCGGGGTTGACTTCACGGAGTACCGGGTGGACGGCGGCGAGTGGGCAACCTACAACGCCCCGATATCACTACATGAGGACGGCATACACCTCGTCGAATACCGCTCCGCCGACGCCGCCGGCAACCTGGAAACAATCAAGTCGGTTGAGGTGAGAATTGACGCCACGCCGCCTGTTTCTTCCGCTGACAAGATAGAGCCATACTGGCGGACCTCGATGCCGGTTGAAATCGCGGCCGCTGCTTCTGACGGCGGGAGCGGGGTCGCGGGAGTCGAGCTGTTCTACCGCCACTCGCCAGACAACAGGGAGTGGGGCAGGTGGGCGTCTCTCGGGGCGAAGGGGGCCCCTCCGAGGTCGTGGAGGTTCGACGCCCCAGCAGGCTACGGTTTCTACGAGGTCTACACGGCGGCGGAGGATGTTGCTGGAAATCTGGAGAACGCACCGGAAGAGCCGGACCAGGGATTCTGCGCGGTGATTCCGGCTGTGATCGACATCGACCCCGACACCCTGAACCTGAACAGCCAGGGCAGGTGGATAACTGCCTACATTGAGCTGCCCGTTGGTTTCAATCCAGAAAATATCGGCGTTGGCACGGTAGCCCTGGAAGGCGGGGCGCTGATGGAAGGCGTGCTGTCCGCAGAGCTGCACCCGACCGAAGTGGGAGACCACGACAACGATGGCGTGCCCGACCTGATGGTGAAGTTCGACCGGGCAGAAGTGCAGAATCTGGTGACCGTCGGCGACAATGTCAGGCTGACCGTCATCGGGAAGTGGAACGAGATTCCTTTCCGCGGCACCGGCAGCATCAGGGTCATTGACCCGGGCCATGGAAGCGGTGGCCAGGGCAACGGCCATGGAAATCAGGGAAACCAGGGGGGCCAGGGGCAGTCACAGTCCAACCCGGGGCACGGAGGGACGCCGCCCGGGCAGAGCTCAAACAACGGTCAGGGCCCGCCAGCGACGCCGCCAGGGCAGTCC
>JBFLWG010000066.1:0-4183 GCA_040757795.1 Hadarchaeota archaeon (SeqCode)
AAGCCCCGTCCAGCCGATCATCGCCCCGTTGTCTCCGCTCAACTCCATCGGAGGTGCAAAAAAGCGGGCGCGATGTTCCTTCGCCATGATCATCAGCATCTCTCGAAGCCTCATGTTAGCCGCGACGCCCCCCGTGAGCATCACCTCTTTTTTCTCTGTGTGGGCCACGGCCCTCTCCGTCACCTCGACCAGTGCGGCGAAAGCAGTTTCCTGAAGGCTGAAGCAGAGGTCGCGCAAGTTCACCCCATCTTTGTAATCGCGGACGGCCTCTGCCATGAGTCCCGAGAATGAGAGGTCCATTCCCTTGACCACGTACGGGAGCTGGATGTATCGTTTGCCCTCCCTCGCAAGCTTCTCCACATTTGGACCTCCAGGGTGGGGTAGTCCGACCTCTCTTGCAAAGACGTCCAAGCAGTTCCCCACGGGGATGTCAATAGTCTCGCCGAAGATGCGGTAGCGGCCGGCGTCGAAAGCTATCACTTGGGTGTTGCCGCCGCTGACGTAGAGTGTGACCGGGTCTCTTGCGCCAGTGGCAAGGCGGCCTATCTCGATGTGGGCGATGCAGTGATTCACCCCAATTATCGGCACGCCAAGCCAGACAGAAATTGCCCTCGCCGCTGTGGCCGCCGTTCGGAGTGCCGGGCCGAGGCCGGGGCCTTGTGAGAATGCTACCAAGTCGATGTCCTTGAGTTCCAATTTTGCCCGCTTCAGGGCCTCGTCAAGAACTCCCCCCGCATGTTCAGAGTGAAACCTGGCGGCCTCCCTCGGGTGGATTCCGCCTTTCTCAGGCGCGTATGTCTTCGAGCAGTTTGCCAAGACTTTGCCTTTCGAGTCGACGATGCCGATGCCGAACGTGTGGGCGGTCCCCTCTATCCCAAGACACAACATACTATCTTGACATATAGTGGCCGCGAACAAAATAAGCTATTCCACTCACGGCTTTGCAATCATTACTTCTGTGGCTTTAACGACTGCCTCGACGCGGTCGCCCTTTTTCAGCTCAAGGTCCTCGGCGGCCTCCCTTGTTATGAAGGCCGTTATCTCCCCCGGCTTCACCGACATTTTCACGGTCGCTCCGACTTCACCTATCTTCACGCTTTCAATCACGCCGCTCAGCCGATTCCTCGCAGACAGTTTCGTGGATATTCCCTCCCAAAATGTTTTTTCCTTGACAATTTCACCTATGGCCTCGCTCATCTGTTTATACTCCCTGACGAGTTTTTGCCCTTGTTTTGTCAATCGGGTACTTCCTCCGCTTGCGCCCCCTCTCTCCGCCTCAACCACATTGAACCCGAGCTTTTGCTCCAGCTCTTTGATGACGCCCCAGGCGTGGCGATATGACATCCCCAGTTTAGCCGCTGCACGGTTGAGCGACTTTTCCTTTTCAATCGCCAGCAATAGTTCCACTCTGCCTTCCCCCGCCACGGGGTCTTTCCCGCTCTGGATCCAAAGTTTCACCCTCGGGCGCAACTCGTTCGACATCAGATAAGCTCTCCTCTCACAAACTTCTTAATCCTCGCGTCTCGGGGACGGTCGACAATCTCCCTCGGAGCGCCTTCGCCGATTATCCTGCCATCAAAAAGACAGACGACGCGATCGGACAACCTGGCAGCCTGAAACGGGTTGTTGGTGGCGATGACAACTGTGGCCTTTTTCTTTATCTTTTTTATTATCCTCTCTATCTGCCGAGTGTTTCTTGGGTCCAAGTTTGCCGTAGGCTCGTCAAGCAACAGAAGCTCCGGCTCGAGCGCGAGCGCCCTAGCGATGGCAACGCGCTGCTGCTCGCCTCCGGAGAGTCTCTTCGACCGGCGGTTGACGAGTTTTTTTATGCCAACAAGTTCCAACGCCGCGGAGACCTTTTTCTTGATTTTGCCTTCAGGCGTTTTTCTAAGCTCCAAGCCATATGCAACGTTTTTGTAAACCGTCCTGTTCAAATTCACCGATTTTTGGAAAACCATCGTGGCTTTCCCTCGAATCGCTTTTGCTATTGAATTGCCTGCCTTCTTGCCATTGTAATAAATCTCACCGCCGCTGGGCTTGTCGATGAGCGCCATCATCCTGAGCAGCGTTGTTTTTCCCGAGCCGTTAGGCCCAATCACGGCCAGCACCTGCCCAGATTTAACTTTCAAGTTGAGATGCTTGATAACATATCGGCCGTCTCGCGCCATGCGCACTTTCCTGAGTTCTTCTATCATAACCCTAATCCCTCCTGAGCAGGTTTATCAGTAAAGTTAATGAGAAAACTATCAAAAGCAGCACCGCCGTCATTTGTATGCTGAGCGCTATTTCCCCCATCGCAACTTCTTTTGAAATGGCAGTTGTAAGCACCTGAGTGTACCCGCGGATGTTACCGCCTATCATAAGAGCCACCCCAAGTTCAGCTATCGCGCGGTTGAACGCCGCCACGATGGAAAGGGTTGTTCCCTTCCTCGCTTCGCTCAGGACTGCCAGCGAGGCTTGCTTTTCTGAAGCTCCAAGCGTCCGCGCCAAGTCCTTTACTTCCGGGTCCACGCTGTCAAGAGCACTGTACGCGAAGCTCACTATGATTGGAGTTATCAGGATGGCCTCTCCAATGATAATCCCAGTTGGAGTAAAAAGCAGGCCAAACGAGCCCAGCGGGCCAGAATTAGAAAATATCAAGTATAAAATCAATCCTAACGCGACGGTTGGCATTCCGATAAGGGCCGTGAACACGCTTTTGACCACTTGCTTCCCTCTGAATTCCCGCATACTCAACCACAGCGCTATTGGGATGCTCCAAAGCATCGCCAACAAAGTCGCTGAACCAGCTATCAGAAGCGACCTTAAAGTGATATCCAGTAGTTCTGTCACATCATCACAGGTAAAGGTTGTCCTGCCCTGCGCGGTATGGCGGCGGGCATTCCCACTTCTGGTTTCCGTACCAGAAATAGGTATAGTCAATTATCCAGCCAACGATGGTCGGGTTTGTGTTATCTTTCATCATGGCCACAGTCGGGTAAAAAAGCGGCCGCCCGTAGTCGCTTACCCCGTAGCTGCCGATGAAGTTCTGCCCCGCGTCTGAGACAAGGTACTCAATGAAATCAACCGCCCTAGCAAAGTCCAGCTCCGGGTGCAATGTTGGGTTTATCGCCATCACGCTGTACACGTTCAGCAGGTCCTTCACATTCTCGCTGAACTTTTTTAGATTTATCAATCCATCCTTGCTGTACTTGAGATACGTTCCAATATCTGAAAGAGTGTAAGCCTGCATCTGGTTCGCCATGGTCAGGGTGGCCCCCATGCCCTGCACTGCCTCTATGTACCAGGATTCGCGTCTTAGGTTGTCCACCGTGAATCCGACTTTGGACCAGAGGCTCAGCTCTTTCGTGTGGGTACCTGAGTTGTCACCTCTGGATATCCACTTCGCGTTCCCTGCCCGGCCTGCAGCAACAATTGATGTCAAGGCATTGGTTACAGATTTGTTTTCTATCCCCGCCGAATCTGACATCGGTCCCACGATTGCGAAGAAGTTGTATGCCACGATTTTTCTTGCCACGCCAAGGTTGTCCACCTGCATGAATGTATTTTCCGTGCTCGGCGCATGAACTAGCACAAGATCCGCGTCGCCATTTTTGGCGTACTGGATTGCCTGTCCAGTGCCAGCAGATAGGAAAAAGAGGCTAACTCCGTAACTTTGATATTGATTCTCAATCGCGTCCAGCAATCCGGTGTCATACAGGCTTGTGGTTGTGGCGATTTGCAGTTTTGGGCTGGTGCGGAACGGGTATTCGACATAGATTACTGCCGCGACTATGACACATGCGATCACGACGACTACAGTTATTAAGTTCAAATTATCACTCATTCATTAACCGTTATGTCTTTAAAAGCATAACGCTCAGCGGAAAAACCACTTTTCACCGACGATTTGAAAGCCGCTAAGTAAAAACAAGATTACTTTTTGAATTCTGTGAAGCCGCACTTCCCGCACGCCCACCTGTTCTTGTGCTCGCCCATGAACACCCCCGGGCCGCAGCGCGGGCAGGTCGGCCTCGCCCTCTTCAGAAAATCTTTGTCGAGCTTGTAGAGCTTGGACTTCGCTGCTTTTTGTTTTTTCGGCATTTCAACCCTCCTTCTTCTCAGGCGCCGTCTCTTCCTTTGGTTTCTCCCGGGCTTTCGCCTCTTCCTTCGGCGCTTCCTTCTTCTCTGCCGGCGCCTTTTC
>JBFLWG010000067.1:0-4102 GCA_040757795.1 Hadarchaeota archaeon (SeqCode)
AGCTGGCAGACCTCCTCGGGGCCCTGAGGGACGCGCTGGCCGAGATACCTGTGAAGAAGGAGGCCTGCGGCCCCAAGGTCGTGAGCAGGGTAATAATCCCCAACCCGTTTGACCTTCTCCTCCAGAGCGAAAGCCCCAAGCTGCTCTCCAGGATCAAGGAGCTGGCAGCCTCCAAGGGGAAGATAACGCTGGCGGACCTTGTCGGCCAGCCCAGCAGGGAGTCGACTGTGCTGACCTTCTTCATAGTGATATTTCTGTGCTCGGAGGGGAAGCTGAAGCTCGAGCAGCCGGAGCTGTTCGGGCCGATCTTCATCTCATTGCCAGAGAGGGGATGATCGTGGGGACGGATGATGACAGGAAGGTGCTGGAGGGGGCCCTTTACGCGGCAGACCACCCCCTGAACATTGAGGAGCTCAAGAAAATCCTCGGCACCTCTTCCGAGACATACACCCGCAAGCTGATAGAAGAGCTGAAGTCCGAGCACGGGGGCGGGAGCGGCGCCTTCCGCATCGTGGAGGGGGACAGGGGGACTTTCGCGCTGAAGCTTTCCGAGGACCTCTTCGAGAGGCTCGATGAGATTATACCAAAGATGAGGATATCGCGCGGGGCCCTCAAGACGCTGGCGATGGTGGCATACAAGCAGCCCATAACCCAGGCCAGGCTCGCCGAGCTCAGGGGTAGCCGGACATACGACCACGTCAGGCAGCTTTCCGACGCGGGGTTCGTGGAGTGGAAGAGGTACGAGAGGACCCGCGTCCTCAGGGTCTCGAAAAAGTTTGCAAGCCACCTGGGCTTCGACAGCGATATGGACAAGATGAGGGAGAGGCTGGAAGAGCTCGTTCGTTAGGGCTTTATGCTGTCTTTTCCAAGTTTTTCTGTATGGCTAGATGGCAGGGAAGGTCTCTTAAAAAGGCCACGGGCGGCAGGATATGGCCCAGGCGAAGCAAGCGGAAGAGGGAGATGGGGAGCGACTTCGTCGAGGTGAAGATGGCGCCCACCGAGCGGTTGGTGGTTAGCGCCTCCGGGTGGCAAAGGAAGGTGAAACTTTACTCGACC
The DNA here is from genome assembly GCA_040757795.1 of Hadarchaeota archaeon (SeqCode). GTDB lineage: Archaea > Hadarchaeota > Hadarchaeia > Hadarchaeales > Hadarchaeaceae > DYTO01. The sequence continues at coordinate 1,057 of JBFLWG010000067.1, forward strand.
GACATCGCGAACGTCACAGACCCGGCGACCGGGAAGACCACGAAATCAAAGATACTGACGGTGGTGGAGAACCGCGCCGACCCTCACTTTGTCAGGAGGAACGTGATAACAAAGGGCGCCATCATCAACACGGAGATGGGAAAGGCCCGCGTGACAAGCCGGCCAGGGCAGCACGGCGCCGTGAACGCCTTACTTCTGGAGAAGAAGTGATTCTTCTTTCAGCCAGCCCTTCAGAAAGTTGTTAAAGCAGCAGCGAGATTTTTAGTGGATGCCCAAGATTCAAATCACTTTGACTCCCGCAGAGTCGAAGCGGCTGATAGCCAAGGCCGTCGCGGCCCTCCCGGAGGTTAGGTCGGCCATGCGATCTGGCACCATTGTCGTTGGTGTGGGCACCACCAACGCGTGCGTGGCGGAGGAGCTTCTCGGGAAGAGGGTGGACAAAAGCAGGTTCGTGGCAGGAGTGGTCCTCCCCAAGGGCACGTGCGTGGTCCAGAAGGAGAAAAGGATGAGAGAGATAATAATCCTGAATGGAAAGGCCGCGAACATTTCCATGGACGAGGCGCTGGAAAGGATGGGGGAGGGCGATGTGGTGATAAAGGGGGCCAACGCGCTCGACTCAAAAGGCACGGCGGGCGTGCTTTTGGCGTCAAGGAGCGGGGGGACGATAGGCAAGGTGATGGGCCCGGTCAAGTCCAAGGGCATAACTCTCGTGATCCCTGTCGGGCTGGAGAAGTTCATCCCCGGCTCGGTCAGGGAGATTTCCAGGGCCGCCGGCATATCAAAGTTCTCTTATGCAACAGGCTGTCCAACAGGGCTGATGCCCGTGAGCGGCAGGGTCGTAACGGAACTGGAGGCCGTGAAGGTGCTCACAGGCGCTAAGGCCGCCGCGATGGGGAAGGGTGGAGTGTCTGGGGCCGAGGGCAGCGTCACGCTCCTTGTCGAGGGGACCTCCGCCCAGCTGTCGAAAGCGAAAAGGCTCATAAAGATGGTGAAGGGGGAGCCTCAGGTCAGGATCGAAACCAGCTGCGTGGACTGCGGGCAGCCCGACTGTTTTCGCCGATGAATTCAATCAATTTTGCCCTTGTGCCTGTGCTTTGGGCCAAGGACTTTCTCAGGCAGCACAGAGCCTATTGAAACTTCGTCCACGCTCTGCACAACCGCCCCCCACTCCTCGATTGCGGAGCGGATGTTGGGATAGTCCAAGTGCCCCTCCAGAGTCACCCTCAATGTGTCCGTGTTCCTGTCAATCTCCACAAGGACGACATCGACGCCATCAACCCCCTCCAGCGCGCCGAGCCTTGTCGTGAACTCAGGGAGGCCGGGGTCATGGGGTTTCAGCACGTCGAGCACGAGTTTTCCTATTTTTTTGTCAGAGGATTTTTTCACAATTCCACCGTTTTCCATTTTTCCTCAGCGGTTAAAAAGTTGAGGGAGGCCGGTCACGGGATACCTAGGAGCTTGTGGACCTGCGGGATTATTGAGACCTCGGCGCCGGCCCTGGCAGCTGCCTCGGAGAGATGATACACGTGTGTCATGCTCGGGCCGGTTTTGATTTTTCTGGCCGGCGTGACAGGCTGAAGGACGACCGGAACTCCAATATGCGACAGTTTTTTGCAGACGCTCGTGATTGTTGAAGCCCTTGTGGAGGAAAGCACCACGATTTTAACAAAAGTGTCAACTCCTGCCCCAGCCGCCAGCTTCGTGCACGCGAGCTCCTTTTCCAGGATTTTGCTCCACTTTTCTCGCGGCACAGCCTCGTGTTCAGGAAGCTTCACGTCCACCGCGGCAATATCTGTGTGCGGGAGGACAGATTTCATGACTTTTGAGTCCATGCCGTTCGTCTCGAGGTAAGTTTTGAGTTTTAGGCGTTTGCACTCCTTCGCCACCTCCACCAAAAAATCTCCGGCAAGAAGAGGTTCGCCGCCAGTCAGCGAGACGCTGTGGGTGTCAGGGGTTGTCAAACGTTTGACATGCCGAAGCACCTGGGTGGCCGTCATCAGATTTTTCACATTTTTGAACTTCATTGAGCCAGGTTTGGTCTCCACCTCACATTTTCCGACGGTGTTCCTGAATTCCCCGGTGTCGCAATAGCAGCAGTCCCAGATACAGCCGGAAAAACGGACGAAGACCTGCCTCCTGCCGACGCAGAGCCCTTCGCCCTGGATTGAGTTGAATATCTGGCCGATGTATCCGACTCTCATGTTTACCATATCCACTCAATTCCGAAACTTAAGAGTGGAGCCGCCGGAGGGATTTGGACCCTCGACCTGCTGATTACAAATCAGCCGCTCAACCAGGCTGAGCTACGGCGGCCCAAAATAAAGCCGGCGCGGGCAGCCTAAATCTTTTACCGCGGGAGAGCCCGGACCATGTCCTCAATCGCTGCCCGTTGGTCCTTAGCGAGCACAATCCCTGAAGCCAGGAGCACCCCTTTCGTCCCCAGCTCAATCGCCTTGATGATGTCGTCCCCTGTCGTGATGCCGGCACCGCACAGGACCTCAACCTTTGGGTTGACTCGCTTGATGGCGTCGACAGAGCCGCTGACCACCTCGGGCTTCGCTTTGGACACAGACACCCCGCTTCCGATGAGCTCGGGGGGCTCGACGGCTATCATGTCAGGGCTGAGGGCCGCCGCCTTCTTGCTCTCCTCGACGTCGGCAGTGCAAACTATGCATGAAAGCCCCAGCGGCTTGAGAAGCTCTATCGTCTTCTTAATCTGTTCGATAGGGATTTTGTGCTCCGCGTGGTTCAAAAGAGTGCCGACCGCTCCGGCCGCCTTGACAGATTCCGGGGTGATCCATCCAGTGTTCTTTCCTGGGGTCGCTGCGTCTACATGCTGCGCCAAGACCGGGATTTTCACTCTGCTGGCAATCCTGTAGACGTCGGCCTGCTGGGGGCAGACGGCCACGCTGGCGTCGTAGTTTGCCGCCACCTTTTCCACAAGCTTGCAGAGCTCCAGCGCCCTTTCTCCGGTGGCCTCCTTGTACGTTTTTAGGTTCAGAACCACTATGGGAGTCTTGAGCATCAAATACAATGTCCTCGAGGC
>JBFLWG010000068.1:0-3901 GCA_040757795.1 Hadarchaeota archaeon (SeqCode)
GTTGAAAAAATCAGCCGTGTTCTCGATATCGGCTGCGGGCGTGGTGCTTTTCTGGAATTTCTGCCATTTAAGGAGAAATACGGGGTGGACATCTCCCGGTCCGCTGTAAATGAAGCTAAAAAGAGAGGCATAGACGCAAGGGTCGTCGACATAGAGACTGAAAAACTGCCGTATGAAAGCAACTTTTTCGACATTATTTTTTGCATGGAAATCCTGGAACACCTCCTAGACGCCTCCATCCTGTTTTCAGAGGTCAGGCGGGTGCTCAAGCCCGGCGGCTATTTCTACATAACTGTGCCAAACCAACTCTTCATCCTCGTCAATAGGATGTCGATACTGACGGGGAAGTACAACCTGCTCGACAAGGACCCCTACCACGCGCGCCACATCCGGTTCTTCAAGAAAAGCGTGCTGCGCGACCTTGTATCAAGCAAGGGATTCAAAATAGTGTACGTCGGCGGGCTTCCATTCAGGTTCAGGGGGCGCTCCCTGGGGGTTTTGGGGGAAGTGCTCGCCAACCGCTTTACAGACGCGCTCGTGGACTATACCTTGCTTGCGCGAAAGCCCAAATAAGATGGCTTCACTTACCGTGCGCTTTGTTCCATTTGTAAATGTCAAAAATTATTTTCATGGCGGCATAGGCGTCCTTGATTGTGCCCAGTGGTTCCCTGTCATTTTTTATGGCGTCCAAAAAGTTCTCGAACTCCAGTTTCCATGAGATGTCCTCCCCCGGCCAGCCATATACAAACTTGTCCGGGATTCCAAGCTCAGGCTTCATTTTGTAGTATGTAAGGGTCTCCTCGCCATAGCTGCCTCCCAAGCCGTTGATCTCCAGCTTCCCGCGCCTGCAGAATATTTCGAAAGAGAAGAGGTTTTTCCACTCAGTCCAGCTCGTCTGGAGCATGGCTATTTGTCCCTTGCGGTTTTTTAACAGCGCGAAGCCGTTGTCCTCCACCTCCATGTCCCAAAACATCGTGCCGCAGAGGCCGAACGCCCGGTCAAAATCTCCTGCGAACCACCTGGACAGGTCGACGACATGGATGCCTTGGTCCAGCATCTCGCCGCCTCCGGCCTTCTCCAGCTTTGCCCTCCACTCCCTGTCGTAGCCCTTCCTCCCCCCGTGCCCGTACCTCGCCCGGATGTACATCAGCTCGCCTGCGTCCCCCGAGTCAAAAATGTCCTTCGCCTTAGCCAGGGCCGGGTGGAAGCGGTGGTTGAACCCGGCCTTTACCTTCACGCCCTTGCGCCGCCTCGCCGCGTTTATGACGCCTAGCAACTCTTTCGGATTCCTTGCGCATGGTTTTTCGATCAGCGTATGCTTGCCGTTTTTTATTGCCCCGATTGCAACCTGGGCGAGGGAGTCGTTTGTTGTCGAGACGATGACCAAGTCGACCGAATCGTCTTCCACGACTTCCCGCCAGTCGGAGGTAAAACTGCAGTCGTGCCTGTCAGCAAGCTTCTTCGCCCGCTCGGCAACCACGTCCGCGACCCAGGCGAGCTTCGCACCGCCGAGGTTGCTGGCCCGCTTGTTCCCGATGAGTCCCGCCCCTACTATCCCGACCCTCATCTATTGGCCTCCTTGTAAAGCACGCCGTCTATTCTTCTCAAGGTGTAAATGGAAGTGTCCTTTATCTCATCGAGCCTGGCGGCGAAGCCTCCGTAGTCGTCCCACACCGCGCTGACCAGCTTCCCTGTTATCCCGTCCGACTCCTCCGACGCCAAAAACAGGGCGAGCTTCGCGGCCTTCTCCGGCGGTGTCCCTCCAGTCTGGCGCTGTTTTGTGGACTTTTCAACGAACTTTTTGTCCATTCTGTCCTTCGCGGCCAAGACCTGGTCGAGCAGCCTGGTGTTTACGGCGCCGGGGGCTATCGAGTTGACCTGGACATTGCGGTACTTCACCTCTTCCGCGACGACTTCCGTGAACCTTGCGACCGCTTCTTTTGAGGTCACATAAGCGCTTAACGTCGGGGTCGCTGGGCTTCCAGTGCCTGCGCCCGAGAGGTTGATTATCTTGCCTTTTCCGGCCTTGATCATGTGGGGAAGAACTGACTTTGTGCAGGCCACGGTGCCGAGCAAGTTTATTTCTATGGTCTTTTTCCACTCCGCAAAATCATTGGCGACCAGCGCCCCGAGGGGCCCGTAAATTCCCGCGTTGTTGACCAGTATGTCTATTTTACCGAATCTTCTCATGGTTTTTTTGACCATTGATTCAACTTCTTTCGGCCTCGACACGTCGCACTTCAACGGCAGGACGTCTACGCCGTGCTTCCTCAGTCCAGCCGCCGCCTTGCTCACATCGTCAAGGTTCCTCGACACAATCGTAAGGTTGCAGCCCTCTTTGGCGAAGGCCTCTGCGATTGCCAGCCCAATCCCCATGCTGGCGCCGGTGACTATGGCGGCCTTTCCTTTAAGCTTCAAATCCACCACCCACTCCCATGTATCTGAAGCCCAGTTTTTTAAACTCCTCCGGGGAGAGGAAGTTCTTCGCGTCGAAAAACACCGGCTTTTTCATCAGCGGCTTTATCCTCCTCAGCGGAAGGTTTCTGAACTCCGGCCACTCCGTGAGAAGCACGAGCACGTCGCTCCCTTTGGCCAAGTCTTCCACGCCTTTGCAAACCTCAAGTTTTGGCATTCCGCGGACTGGCTTTGAAACTTTCGGGTCATACGCCCTCACGCTGGCTCCTCGAGCAAGCAGCCCCCTCGCCACCTCGAGCGAAAGGGACCGCCTTAGGGTGTCTGTGCCCGGCTTGTAAGTCAGGCCGAGTATCCCGATTTGGAGGCGCCTGATGCTGCCAAAAGACTTCTCAAGTTTTTTCAAGACAAGCTGCTTCCTGACCGCGTTGACGCTGAAAACCGCGTCGAGGAACTTCGTGTCGTACCCAAATTTGTCGCCGTAAGACCTCAGAACCTGCACGTCCCTGGCCAGCGTGCCACCTGAAAAACCCAGCCCAGGATTTATCGGCGCGTATTGGCTTACCCTCCTGTCTGTTTTCAAGGCTCTGACAACATCCGCGGCAGATGCCCCGCTGAACTCGCAAAGGTCTGAAATCTCGTTTATGAAGCTGATGCAGGCCGCCATGTAGGCGTTCAGCGCGTGCTTGGACATCTCAGCGCTTTCCACCCTCATTGTGATCAGTTCACATTTCAATGGGTTGAAAATCTGCTTCAGTTTTTTCATTGTTGTTTGGTCATTCGCGCCCAACACGACCCTATCCGGCTTCAAGAAAGAATCCAGGGCAGTGCCCAGCCGCAGGTTTTCCGGGACGCAGGCAACGTCTATTTTGGCCCCGCCTTTGGAGATCAGGCCCTTCAAAACAGCGCATGTCCCTACCGGCACCTGGCTGCTGACGACCACGACCGACCCGTCCTTAATGTGCTTGGCAATCTCCTCCGCCGCGCGTTTTATCTCACCAAGGCCGACCCTGTCCCGGTCGTCGACTTTCGTGTCAAATGTTATGAATATGAAATCCGCGCCTTCGAGTGCGGTTTTTTTGTCGAAAACGAAGGAAAGTTTTTTTCTTCTGGTGTTTTTCTTTATCAGCTCCTCAAGCCCCGGCTCGTATATCGGCGGGAGCCCCTTGGACAGGCCTTCAACAACCTTCCTGTCAAAGTCGGTGCCAACAACCTCGTAACCCAGTTCTGCCAGGCCGGCTGCGTTGACGCACCCCAAATGCCAGAGACCGAACACCGTTATTTTCAAGCTCATCGACCCGTCTCAAATTCCGACTATTACTTTGGAACCCTCGAAATCAAACCTGAACTTGACCTCTTCCAGGCCTTCCCTGGCCATGGTCTCCCTGAGCCATCGTCTATCCTTTGCATAAAACATTAGGAAGCCCCCTCCCCCTCCGCCGACCAGCTTCCCGCCGATGGCGCCGTTTTTCAGCGCGATTTTGTACCA
>JBFLWG010000069.1:0-3695 GCA_040757795.1 Hadarchaeota archaeon (SeqCode)
CCCACAGCATCCGCCGTGACCTGGATTTTCCGCCCGCTGACATTGAGCCCGACAAAACCCTGGTGCTTGATGGCCTCGGTCACCCTGCTCACGCCGAGCCTCTCGACAGAGGCGGCCACCAGTGGCGCCAGCCCGCCGAATTTTTCCTTCAGCTTTTTCTCGCTCAGCTTCAGTCTCAGCCCGAACATGTTTTCGCCCGGCAGCAGCAGCCGGAGCTCCTTGCAGTTCAGCTGGCCCTGCAACAGCTTCTCAAGCCCAGCCAGTTTTCTGACCGTCGCCTCGTCCGAGACTTTAATGAGCGTGCTTTTGACAGGCCACCTGAGCTTGATTCCAGAGTCCTGCCTGAGCCTGGCCGCGGCCTCCACAACCTCCCTGACGGCTTCCATCCCCTCCTCAAGTCCCTGGTCGACAGAGATCTCGTCGGAGGAGATCCACGGGAGCATGTGCACGCTCTCTGGGGAATCCTTGAAGACGGACCTTACTAGGTCCCTGTAAATGTACTCCGCGACGTGTGGCGTGAAGGGCGCCATAATCCTCATGAGCATGTGCATAGTCTGGTAAAGGGCAACATAAGCCGCCAGCTTTTTCGGGTCGTCCCTCTCTACCCACACTCGCTCCCTGATCAACTTGATGTACCACCTGCTCAGGTCCTCCAGGATGAAGTTTGAGATGGCCCTCGTCGCCCTGTGGATGTCCAGCGACTCCATGGCCTGCCCGGTCTCGCTCGCGAGGTTGCCCGCCCGGGAGAGAAGCCAGAGGTCCTCCTTTGAGAAGTTCTCCCGCACAACCCCGATGTCCACAGAGTTCGGGTCGAACATGTCCAGCGCCATGTAGTTGGTCGTGAATACATGGACGTTCCACAGGACGTTCATCATCTTGTTCACTATGTCGATGCCCGTCCGGCTGAACTTCAGGTCCTCCCAGGGGGGGTTGGTCGACAGCATGTAGAACCTAAGGACATCAGCGCCGTACTTCTCCACGACTTCCCCGGGGTCTATCACGTTGCCAAGGGACTTTGACATCTTCCGCCCCTTTTCGTCCAGGACAAAGCCGTGCATCAGTACATTCTTGTAAGGCACATCCTCCAGCGCCACAACCGAGAGAACCTGCTGGCTGTAGAACCACTTTGTGACCTGGTCCTCCCCCTCTGTGATGAACTCGCTGGGCCAGAGCCTCTTGAAATCCTCCTCCGCCTTCGGGTACTTCAGGCTGGCCCATGAAGCCACCCCTGAGTCGAACCAGACATCAAGCACATCCGGGACCCGCCTTGACTCCCCGCCGCACTTCTGGCACTTTGTCGTGACGGCGTCAACGCCCGGCCGGTGCAGGTCCAGCTCTCCCAGCTGCTTCCCCGAGAGCTTCTGTAGTTCTTCGAGTCCGCCAACCACATCAATGTCGCCGCAGCTCGCGCAGACCCAGATCGGGATCGGGATGCCCCAGTAACGCTGGCGGGAGATGCACCAGTCCCCGACAGACTCCACCCCGTTTGAATACCTAGTTGCGACCCAGTCAGGCACCCACTTCGCTCCCCGCGAGTTCCTCTCAAGGATGAGAGGCTTCATCTCCTTCACTATCAGGAACCACTGGTCGGTCGCCCGGAAGATCAGCGGCGTCTGGCACCTCCAGCAATGGGGGTAGGAGTGAAGAACTATCCCGTGCTTCATCAGGACTCCCTTTTTCTTCAGGTCCTCAGTGATTGTGGAGTCGGCGACCTTGACAAACAACCCCGAGTATTTTCCTGCGTCAGCCGTGAACTTTCCGTCAGCCCCGACAGGACTGAAGACCGGCAGCTTGTACTTTGAGCCTATGACGAAATCCTCTTCCCCATGGCCCGGCGCCGTGTGGACGCAGCCGGTCCCCTCTTCCAGAGTCACATGGTCGCCGCAGATCACTCGGCGGTGCTCAATGTACTCCTGTTGTTTCGGGACCTCCTCGAGGAGAGGGTGCTCGTACTTCAGCCCTTCAATCTCGGCGCCTTTCTTCCTCTCGACGATCTTGTAGTCCTTTAGCTCCAGCTCTGCCATGACCTTGCCTACCAGCGCCTCCGCAAGTATGTAAAAATCTTCGCCGACCTGCACTTTGGCATACGGGTGTTCCGGGTGGACGCAAACGGCGACGTCGGCCGGCAGGGTCCACGGGGTGGTTGTCCATATCAAAAGATACTCGTTCGGCCTGTCGCGTAGCCTGAACCTGACGTAGATCGACGGGTCCCTGTCGTCGTAGTACTCGCCACGCACCTCGTGTTCCGCCAAGGCGGTCTCGCACCTCGGGCACCAGTGGATGACGCGGAGATCCTTCCTGAGCAAGTTCCTCTCGTAGGCCCTCTTGACGGTCCACCATGCCGACTCGATGTAGTCGTTCGTGAAGGTGATGTAAGGTTTGTCCCAGTCCATCCAGACGCCGAGCTTCTTGAACTGGCCCGTCATCATGGTAACATGCTCGAGGGCCCAGTCCTTGCAGCTCTTGATGAAATTTTCGACCCCGATCCTTTCCTCGATCTCCTTCTTGGTCTTCACCCCGAGCTTCTCCTCGACCTTCACCTCTATCGGGAGGCCGTGGCAGTCCCACCCCGGCTGGCGGCGGACGTTGAATCCGCACATGGTTTTGTAGCGGAGGATTGAGTCCTTTATTATCTTGTTCCAGGCGGTGCCGAGGTGGATGGAGCCGCTGGCGTAGGGGGGGCCGTCTAGGAAGTACCATGGTTTCTCGTTGGAGTGGAGCTCCTTCACCTTCTCGTAGATTTTTGCGGTCGACCACCACTCCTGAATCTCCCGCTCCGCCTTCCTGGCGTCGTATGTTTTGGCCGCAGGTTGTATCATTGTTCCAACCCTAATTCACACCCTCCCCTTAAAATCTGCGGGAAACATCCGAAAGTGTTTAGAAGCCGGCCGAGGAGCCTTGAGTGGAGAGCATGGAAGAGGTTGAGGAGATCTGGGTAGAAAAATACCGGCCGAAGAAGCTTGTTGACATGATCGGGCAGGAAGAGGTGGTGTCGAGGCTGGAGAGCTTCGTGGCAAAAAAGTCGCTGCCCCACCTGCTCTTCGCCGGGCCAGCCGGGACCGGGAAGACCACGGCAGCCCTCTGCATAGCGCGCGAGCTCTTCGGTGACGGGTGGAGGCAGAACCTTCTCGAGCTCAACGCCAGCGACGAGCGCGGGATAGACACCATCAGGACGAAGGTCAAGGACTACGCGCGCACGAGGCCCATTGGTGACGTCCCCCATAAAATAATTCTTCTCGACGAGAGCGACGCCTTGACATCCGACGCTCAGCACGCCCTCCGCAGGACAATGGAAATGTTCACTCACACGTGCAGGTTCATCCTTGACTGCAACTATTCAAGCCGCATCATAGAACCAATCCAGTCGAGGTGCGCCGTATTTAAGTTTAAGAGACTTTCCGAGGAAGACATCAAGAAAATGCTGAGCAAGATTGGCAGGGCCGAGAAGCTCACGTTGGCTCCGGAGGGGATGAAGGCGGTGATTCAGGTGAGCGGCGGCGACATGAGAAAGGCAGTGAATGTCCTTCAGGCCGCTGCAGCCGTGGGGAAGAAGGTGACAGAAAAAAGCGTCTATGACGTGAGCTCAGCCGCCAAGCCGGAGGATGTCAGGAGAATGATTGAACTCGCGTTCTCAGGAAGGTTCTTGGAGGCTAGGGAAAAACTTCAGACTCTTCTGATTGATCAGGGGCTGGCGG
>JBFLWG010000070.1:0-3688 GCA_040757795.1 Hadarchaeota archaeon (SeqCode)
GGAAGTGAAGTATTTCCCGTTCTCTTTGCTGGGTCCGATTGCCGCCGGCACGATAAGCCTCATGCGTCCAGGGGAGATTATGCTGCTTGACAACGTTAGGATGCTTTCGGAAGAGAGCCTTAGCGGGCCGCCAGCTGAGCTCGCGAAGACCTACCTTGTGAAAAGGATTGCCACATACGGGCAGATCTACGTCAACGACGCCTTCGGGGCCGCCCATCGATCGAGCCCCTCACTGGCGGGGTTTGCCGCAGTTCTCCCGACTTACGCAGGCAGACTCATGGAGCGGGAGTTGAAGGGGCTGGGCCGGGGGCTGTCACCTGAACGACCGTGCACGTACGTCCTAGGCGGGGCGAAGTTCGACGACTCACTGAAGATTATTGAGAATGTCTTCTCGAAGGGGATTGCAGACTCTGTTCTCACGGGCGGGCTGGTGGCGAACGCCCTCCTTGTGGCGGCCGGCGCAGACCTCGGGAAGCTGAATTTTGATTTCATGAACTCAAAAGGATACCAAAAGGAGGCTGAGCGAGCCAAACACATAATAGAAAACCACGGAGACAAGATTCACGGGCCGGCAGACTTTGTCGTAAATGAGGGGGGACAGCCCAAGGTCGTGTCAATCAGCGAGCTTCCGACCGAGTATCAAATTTTGGACATAGGGCCGAGGACAGTCGATGAGTACTCCAAAGTCATCGCGGAGGCCAAGACAATCGTTGCAAACGGGCCGCTGGGGGCGTTCGAGAAGGCCGGGTTCGAAAAGGGCACTTTCGGGGTCCTTAATGCAATGGCAAACGCGGCGGGCTATTCAATACTTGGGGGCGGCCACATAGTTGCAGCTGCGAGCGCGGCGGGAGTTACAGGGAAGATAAAGCACGTGAGCACGGGCGGGGGGGCAAGCATAACCTTCCTGACCGGGGGGAAGATGCCAGCTGTTGAAGCGCTGGAGCTCGCTGCCGAAAGGATGAGAGCGTCCAAATGAAAAGAATAGTCATCATAGGGTTCCAGTCGGCCGGCCTGACGGCGGCCGGCGCTGCGCGCCTTCTGGACCGTGATGCGAAGATCACAGCCATAGAGCGGAGGATGTACGCCACCTGCCATCCTTGCGGCCTCCCGTTTCTGGTCGAAGGGAAAATTACGGACATAGACCAGCTTATAGAGGTTGAATCAAAAATCCCGGGCATTGAGGTCAAGTCAAAAACTGAGGCGAAATCGATAGACAGGAAGAATAAGCAGGTTGAGATCCAGGACGTCAGGTCTGGGGGTTCCGAAAAAATCCCGTACGACAAGCTGATTATTGGCACGGGAAGCGTTGCCCTGAAGCCGAGGATACCCGGGGTGGATTTGAAAAATGTCTTCACGATACAGAGCTGTGAGGACGCCGCCAACATCCTTTCCATGGTCGGCGCCGGAGCGAAAAACGCCGTGGTAATAGGAGCGGGCCTTATCGGGATTGAAGTCGCCTGTGCGCTCAGGGCGCGCGGCATCGCCGTCACGGTCGTGGAGATTTTGCCAAACGCGCTGCCGGGCCTTCTTGACCCAGACATGGCGGAAGTGATAACTGAACATCTCAAACGGTCGGGTGTCGATGTGTTCTGTTCTACTCCAGCAAGAGAGATAATCGGGAAGACCAAGGTCGAGGCAGTTTTGGCCGGGGAGAAGAAAATCCCGGCTGATTTTGTCGTGCTGGCAGTAGGCTTCAAGCCAAATGTTGAGCTGGCTGCCGCGGCAGGGCTGAAGCTGGGCCCCACAGGCTTGGTTGAGGTGGACGAGCAGCTGAGGACTAGCGACCCAGACATCTACGCTGCGGGGGACTGCGCCGAGTCCAAGTGCCTGATCACCAAGCGGCCCGTGAAGAGCCAGCTGGCGACGACGGCCATCAGAATGGGAAGAGTCGCAGGCATAAACGCCGCCGGAGGGAAGGAACTTTTCCAGGGAGTCCTGAACACCGCCACGACATCCGCGGAAGGGCTCGAGGTCTCTTCCACTGGGTTGACGGCATCGAGAGCAAAAGAGGCTGGGCTCGACGCTTTCGCGGCTAGGGTGAGGGCGTCAAGCAGGCCGCGCTACTTCCCCGGCACCGCGCCGATAACTGTGAAACTGATAGTCGAGAAGGGAAGCGGGCGGGTGCTGGGTGGCCAGATAATCGGCGAGGGGGCTGCCGAGCGCGCCGACCTGCTTGCTTTCGCGATAGCGAAGGGCTCGAAGGTGGAAGAGCTTGCGCGGATGGAGTACTGCTACGCCCCGCCCGTGAGCGACGAGATAGAGCCGCTGGTGGTGGCAGCGCAGGCAGCTCTCCGAAGGCTTTAGACCATGCTTTTAGTCATCGAGCATCTGGAGCCGAAGCTTAGCGAGTGGCTTTACATCGAGTATGCTCATTCTTCAAAAATTGCCGGGCGCAGGCGGCTGATAATAACCAACATTAAAAAGCAGGCGGAACTGAAAAAGCTGGCAAAAGTGGCACAAGTTGAGCGGCGGCGAGTGGTAGATATTTTTGATCAACGTGAACTAGTCGTGCTAGATCCACTCGCAAGGCGAAGTCTGTCGCCGAAGGACCTGAATGGCAAGAAAGCCGTTGTTGTTGGTGGGATTTTGGGGAATGACCCGCCCCTTGGAAGGACGAGAGAGCTTCTGGCCAGGCATCTGTCTTCCGCCACAACGAGAAACATCGGAAAGCAGCAGTTTTCTATAGACGGCGCAGTCTACATGGCGAAAAAAATAAGCGAAGGGATGTCTCTGAAAGATGTTCCGGTCCAGCAGGGGCTTGAGATAAAAATCAGCAGGTACTACTCCAATTTTCTCCCATACGCTTTTCCACTTAACGGCAGACCGGTGATATCAAAGCGGCTTGTGGAATACCTGAAAAAACACTGACTTTATTGACCCGTAATTCAAGTGGACTGCAGGGTACGCCAACTTGCCGGAGCGTTGCCCTGCCCAGTAGTCGGGTTGTAGTAGTACGCGTCGTTGAAGTATCCCCAGACTTCTATCGAGGGGTATGTGTGAGTCAAGAAGTAATAATAAGGATAACCTCCGCTCTGGTACAGTCTTCCGTCTTCGTCGTCCCAGTACGGCCCGGATGTGGCTTCCAGCGCGAGCCACCCTCCACTCTCATAGACCTCAACCCACGCATGGCCGCCGATTTCGCCGTTGAAATTCACTTGCCCCACAACGACTCTTACATCGCTGGCGGAGGTACCGGCAGCACGAATCAAAGAGACCAAGGTGTACGCCTGCTCTTCACAGTCGCTCGCTCTGCTGCCTGCCACAGGGTTGGTCGGGTAACTTGGAGTGTCTGACAGAAACTCATGGGGAGTCAACCATTTCTCTGAAGTTCCGTTTAAAGTCGAGTCGGATACCCATACCCATTGTACCGCTGTTGAGTATACCTGCTGCTTGGTGGACCCGCTCGCCAGCGACTGAACCGCTGAGTCGTTTGGAGTGACGTAAGCCTGGTACGGCGATAACTGCTGGAAGTTCTCCCTCTGCAGCAGCAGCTTGCTGCGTCTTATCATCTTTGGCAGGTACCCCTTCCTGATTGTTGTAATCTGCTGGTTATCAGCCTCGGTAATCTGCGTCACAAAGTAAGCGCTGAACAAAAGGACCACGGACGCGGCGGCCACCAAAACCACGACAACACTTTTCAAGATTCAACCTCTGTGCAGCCTATCTTCACCCGATTTGGATTCCTAGC
>JBFLWG010000071.1:0-3549 GCA_040757795.1 Hadarchaeota archaeon (SeqCode)
ACATGGACTACGACCTCTACGAGAGGGCGGTTTATTCCGAGCAGAACAGGCTCGACTACTTCCTCACCCTCCAGAAGGGAGAGAGGATGAAGAGCATGGACCGGCTCTTGGGCATAGACAGGTGGGAACTCGTCAGAAAAGGTCTCGGCACTCTTTCCAACAGAGTTTCTGACAGGGCGAAAGATTTGGCCGAGAGGGTTAGCCAACTGAAGATTGACCCCTCGCTACCGAAGCTTCCAGAGTATGAACGGGAACTCGCGTCGCTCGAGGATTCAAAAAAACAGATGGCAGATGAGCTGCGGAGGCTTAAGCCAGAGCTTGATGAACTTAACAGGCAGGTTCAAAGCTACAGGGAACTGGAGCGCAGAATATCGGAGCTAGAAAGCCGGCACAGCGGGCTCGCAAGCGCCGTGAAGGAGATAGAAAGCAGAGTCGCGCAGCTGAAGGATCGGCTGGGTGCGGACGCCGGCGTTTCTGTTGTTGAGTTACAGAACAAGGTTCAGCAGCAGGATCAAGACTACCGGGCGAAGCTTGCTATCCAGAAAAAGGCCGAGTCGGAAACTTCCAATTTCCTGCTGGAGCTCCGCTCATCTGAACATCAGCTGCAGTCGCTGAAGCTGGAGGCCCAAAAGCTTTTGTCTGATGTCGAGAGCCGCCGCCGGTCGAAGGAGGAGCTTGAGAAGATAAAGCCGGATGAGCTCATGGTCTCGGTAGAAAAAATGCAGTCAGAAGTCAAGCAGCTGGGCGATGATCAGGCCGCGCTTAACGCAAGGATGCAGGACCTCAAGCACTCAGTTGTCGACCTTTCCAAGGCAGAGGCGCAGTGCCCTGTTTGTGACAGCGCGTTGGAGCAGGCAAAAAAACAGGAGTTGATAACCAAAAAACAGCGGCAGCTGGAGGATTTCCAGAAGCGTTCAGCGGACATTGGAACAAGGTTGGATGGGCTGAACAAAGAATTGAAGGATAAGCTGAACCTCCAGATTCGCGTCATACTTTTGGCCAAGGATGCCGGAGAGCTCCCGGCGAAGGAGGCGGATTATTCGAGGGTTTTGGAGCAGGCCGGGCTTTTGGAAGGCAAGCTCCCGGGCCTCCGCACAGAGTGGGAGCGTTCCACAAAGGAGGCCGAGGTAACCAAGTCTGATACGGAGAGCGCCCGCGAAGCGCTCGTCCAGGTCCAGCAGAGGCTTGAGCTGAGGCTTGACCTTGAGCGGCAAGAGGCTGGCCTGAAGTTGAAGCTTGAGGAGCGCCTTCTGGTCGGTCGTGAGTTGGAAGCAGCAAAGTCCACATACGAGCCAGCCAAGGTGAAAGAGGTCGGGGAGAAGAGGGACCTTCTGCTGCAGAGGTGTTCGGAGCTTGACGCGAGGGTGAAGGGGATAGGCCAGCTCATCGTTGAAAAAGAGAACTTCGTGAGAAACATAAGGGAAAAGCTCGGCGAGATCAGGCGCGGGGAGGTGAAGGCAAAACATTTCAAGAGGGCTGTCGAAGCGCTGGTCACGGTCCAGACGGCCGTTTCAAGAACCCAGACGGCAATGCGGCAGATGTTCATGGACGGGGTGAACGAAGTGCTCGGTGATTTCTGGGACAGCGTTTACCCTTACGGAGATTATGTTGGGGTCAGGCTGGCGGTTGAGAGCGAAGACAAGGGCAGCGACTACATCCTGCAGCTCAGGGACAGGGACGGGAGCTGGGTTCCAGTCGAGGGGATAGCGAGCGGGGGCGAGAGGACGGACGCATGCCTGGTGCTCAGGATAGCTTTCTCCACTGTTCTGGCGCCGAACCTCAGCTGGATAGTCTTCGACGAGCCCACCCACAACTTGGACAGCGAGGGGATACAGGAGTTGGCGAAGGCCATGAGGGAAAGGCTACCCCAAAAGGTAAGGCAGATTCTGCTCATAACCCACGAGGAGAGGCTTGAGGCGGCCGTGAGCGGCTACCTCTACAGGTTCTACCGCGACAAGGCGGCTGGCGAGCCCACGAGGGTCGAGAGGGTCTCCGCCCCGGAGATGTTCGAATGAAAAGCGAAATATTGTGCTTGAAGGGGAAGCCGAGGCTGGTCGGCAGGGGGATGTACAGGGAAGTTTACAGGTTAGGAAAGATGGTGATAAAACTGGAGAGGAACGAAAGGAGCGAGCAGGCTTCTCTGCACGCCCGGGCCGTGAAGGCCGACAACCGCAACAAAAAGCTGTCGGATGAGTTGAACTTCCTCCCAAAGTATTATGGGGCGGCGCTTGTGGGTGTCAGGTCCGGCAAGAAGGTCAGGCCGGCGCTGGCTACCTTCCATGAGTATATAGCGCCGCTCCCGGTATTTTCCCCGCAGAACATCAAGCCGATACTGCTACTGCTGTTCGAGGCGGGGGAGAAGGGCCACATCTTGGACATAAAGCCCGGAAACTTTGGGAGGAAAGGGAAAAAACTGTACTACTTGGATGAGTACGGGGTCGGCAAAAGCCCCATCCCGCCAGATGTCATGGAAGAATTCAGCACTTTTCTCCAGTCCGCTCTGAAAATGCTCAGGCTGGACAGGCTATCCCGTAAGCGGTGAGAGCTCTTTCACAATCTGTTCAACAACTGCTGAGGCGGCGCCAAGATATCCAGCCGGGTCCATCAGCTCCTGAAGTCTCTTTGCCGGGACAATGCGCGTCACCTGCGGCTCCTTCAGAAGGATCTGGAGCAGCGTGGAGTTCTTTTCAATAGCTTTGGAGGTGCACTTCCTGAGGAGGGCGTGCGCCTCCTGACGGCTTGCCCCGCCTTTCGTGAGTTCTATCATCACCGCCTCGGCCATGTTAAGCCCCTTCATGTGTTCAAGGTTGCGTCTCATGTTTTCTGGGAAGACGCGGAGCCCATCGAAAACCTTGATGGCGGACTTGAGCATCTCGTCCATGAGCAGGAAAGACTCCGGAAGGATCACCCGCTCACAGGCGGAGTTTGTAAGGTCGCGCTCGTGCTCCAGCACCATGTTTTCCAGAGCCGCGCCAGCGTTTGCCCTCACCACCCTCGCGAGGCCGCAAATCTTCTCGCACCTGATTGGGTTTCTCTTGTGTGGCATTGTGCTGCTGCCAACCTGCCCCTCGGCGAATGGTTCAGCAAGCTCCCCAATGTCTGTGCGCTGGAGGTTTCGGACTTCTCGAGCCATTTTTTCCAACGTGCTGGCCAAAAGCCCAAAGAATGACATCAGCTCCGCCAGTCGGTCTCTCTGCAGAATTTGGTTGGAGGCTTTTGCAGCCCCAAGGCCGAGCTCTTTCATCACAAGCTCCTGAATTATGATTGCTTTTTCACCCCAAGCGGCACCCGTCCCAACGGCGCCGCTCATCTTCCCGACCAGAACGCGAGGCTTCAGCTGTTCAAGGCGCTCCAGCTGGCGACCCAGCTCGGAGGCCCAGACGGCTAGCTTCATCCCAAGGGTCGTCGGCACTGCGTGTTGGCCGTGGGTTCTCCCAACCATGACAGTGTTTTTGTGATTTTTGGCAAGGCGGAGAATGATGCCGAGCAATTTCTTCAGGTCTCGTTCCACTATTTTCAGGGCGGCCTTGATTTGCAGGGCAGTCGCAG
>JBFLWG010000072.1:0-3532 GCA_040757795.1 Hadarchaeota archaeon (SeqCode)
CATCTACGGAAGCCCCTTCCTCGATGGTGGAGAGGTCGCCCAGTTCCCCACCCGTCAACAGCCTTTTCATGACCCGCCTCATTATCTTCCCGCTTCTAGTCTTCGGCAGCATGTTCACGAACTCCATGCTCTTGAACACGATTATCGGGCCCATGGTTTTCCTGACGTGGCCAAGCAGCTCTTTCTTCAGCTCCTCCGACGGCGTCTGGCCTTTTTTCAGGACCACGAAGGCAGCCGCGACTTCCCCCCTGAGCTCGTCCGGCACGCCGCACACGGCGGTTTCTGCCACGGCAGGATGGGTGATGAGCGCGTTTTCCACTTCCACGGTGCCGATTCTGTGCCCGGCTATTTTTATGACCTCGTCCGCCCTGCCAGCGAAGAATATGTAACCGTCCCCATCCATGTACGCCGAGTCCCCAGTGAAATATTTCCTGCTTGAGTAGGGCTTGGCTTCCCAGTACTCCCTCACGTACCTTTCAAAGTCGTTCCAGATCGTGGGCGTCATCCCTGGGACTGGCCTTTCAAGAGTCAGCACTCCTTTCTCGCTTACCTTGCACTGCTGTCCTGTGCGCTCGTCCACGATATTCGGCACTACTCCAGGAAGCGGGAAGCCGGCAGAACCTGGTTTGACTTTCGGCATGAAAATCCCATAGGGATACCCAAAAATAGCGCCCGGAACCTCGGTCTGCCACATGTGATCAATCACAGGTATTCTTTCTCCGAAAACTTCGCGGTGGAGCCAGGACCAGACTTCAGGGTTTAGGACTTCTCCCGCGCAGACCACTCTCTCAACCGCGCCCAAGTTGTGTTTCTTTGCCTGATCCAAGCCCAGCTGGCGCAGGACCCTGGCGCCTGTTGGTGACGTCCATATCAGCGTGGCCTTGTTCTTGTCCACAACATCCCACCACGTATCGGGCTTGGGGTGGTCTGGAGTCCCTTCAAAAAGTATGCAGGTCGCACCGGAGAGCAGCGGGGCGAACACAATGTAGCTCTGGCCGACAATCCAGCCTATGTCGGATGTGTTGAAGATCACGTCGTCCGGCTTTATTCCATAAATCCACTTGGCGGTCCAGTAAGTCCAGACTTGGAATCCGCCGTGAACGTGAACAACAGGCTTTGGCTTGGCCGTGGTCCCGGAAGTGCACATGACCAGCAGGGGGTCATTAGCCTCCATTTGCACAAAGTCGCTGCTCTGCCCCTTTCCCCTCGACTCGAACTCATCAAGCCAGATGTCCCTACCCCGCTTCATCGGCGGCTCCTTGTCCGGCACCGCCTTTTTCACAACGACGGATTTTATCGGGTCGACAATCGCTGGCGGAAGAAGCTCGAATGCACGGTCGATGTTGCTCTTCAGCTCCACAAGCTTGCCTCTTCTGGTGGAGAAATCCTGTGTTATGATGAGCTTGGGTGTGGTGAGCTCTATCCTGTCAGCCAATGCTTTCGGCGAAAAGCCGGCGAACACAGTTGTTGATATCGCGCCTATCCTCGCGCAAGCCAAGAGCGCGGCCACCGCTTCCGGGGAATTCGGCAGATAAAGCAGCACACGGTCGCCCTTCCCCACGCCCGAACCCCTCAGGGCGGAGGAGTACCTTTTTGTAAGGTCAAAAAGCTGGCCGTAAGTGACGGCTTTGGAAATGCCGAACTCGGGTACCGCGTAGATGTATGCGGGCTTGTCTTTGTACTTCTGTTTGTAGTCCATGCAGTTGTACCCCGCGTTGGTGAGCCCGCCGATGAACCACTTGAACTTTGGGTACTCCCACATGAAGGCCTTGTCCCACCTTTTGAACCAGTGGATGTCGCTAAAAGATTTCTCCGCCGTCTCGGACCAGAACTTTTCCGGGTCCTCAAGTGACCTCTTCCAGAGTTCGTAGTACTCCGGCGGCGCGCGGAAATTGAACATTTCACCAGCCATCTTTTCCAAGTATCGACCTTTCGGCCCTCTAAAATAAGGCTTTTGTTTCGCTACGTCCTCTGTTCGAAACCATCTACCAAAGCTTTGTACTTTGGATTAATTTTTTGTCGAATTCCCAGAACTTCACAAACATGTCTTCCAGCTCTTTCTTTGTGAAGTAGCTCATAACGTGCACGAAAAAATGCCTGTCCTCTTTTTCAATGTGCTTGGTAAAAATCTCTCAGCGCTTTTAGTATTTCCACCATTTCTTTCAAGGCCGCTGCATTTCCTCGCGTGTATTCTTCTTTTACATCTGCAAGTCTGCGTACATTTTTTCTCGCCCACACGTGCTCTTCCACCAACTCATCCATGACCTTTTTGTGTGGTTGTGAGAGGCTTTTCTTCGCGAGGTCCCTGAAAAGTATGTCCTCCTCCTTGCCGTGGTGGCATCTGTCAGCATACGTCCGGAAAAAATCAACTGCACTATCAATGAAGGCCAAGTTTACCTTGGAAGCGCCAGCCATCATCAACTGCTCTTTATCTAAAAGGCGGGCCATGCGCCCGATTAACCTGTGTTCCACCATCAACTGGCCTATAGGGCGCACCATACAAACAAGATTCGCCGACACAACTATAAAAATTTAAGTGCCGCTTGAATTCCAAACAGCAGCCCGACCATCATGTCGGCTCCGGAAGTCTCGCCGATTTTTACCACCTGTTCCACCAGCGGCGAAATTTCCGATTGCTCGCCTGACAAAATTGCCATGAGAAGCTTCCCAACGCGCTCATTCACTTCACCGTGAACTGCATGTTCTAAAAGCTGCCGGCTCAGCAGGTTTGTTTTCTTAGATTCCTGAAAAATCGTTGCGTTGATTTCATCAACAATGACCGTTCCCTTACCGAACGAGCGAGAGGCCCACCAGAGTGCAGATGCGAAGCCGGACAAAAAATCATCTCCGGAAGGGGTAAGCCCTGGACCCAACCCGACAATGCCTTTTACAGATTTTTTAACTTTGGAGACATCCGCCTCACGCGCCGACTTTACTAAGTCTAAAATATGTGGAAGAACAGTTCTTGTAACATCGTTAAATTCAGCGGCAATTGACTTCCCCTGACTGATTTCATCCAAATGCTTCAATAAATGCCCAAAGCCTTCCATACCTGCTTTTGAAATTGCGGTCTTTCTCGCTATTTCCAAGTTTTGCTCAACTGCCTTTACACCAAGCGGCTTTTCAATGCTCGTCGGCGGTTGCCAGAGTTTTGCTTCTTTCAGCGATATTGAGAGAACACCTCCCACAACGACCCAGCCAGCGGCCACCTGAGCTTTCATCCCTGATTTGACTCCCAGAGCGCCCATTGTTTCGCTTGGAGAGATATCCGTCACTAAATCTATGGGGCTCGGAGAAATGTCGCCCCTGACCACACCCACAAGTTCGTCCCTGACCAGAATGTTAAACGTCCGGTCGAAAACACTGTGGACCTCAGCTGTTCCAGGCACCCTGAGCAAGTCGGATGCAAATTTGCTGATTACAACTGCCTTCGCCGACCTCAAAATTTCACCAATTTACTATTACTCACCAGGCATTAACCCAGCTGTTCCAGGCCGGCCTAGCGGTGCCATCGCTGCGGAGCAACCCCATG
>JBFLWG010000073.1:0-3505 GCA_040757795.1 Hadarchaeota archaeon (SeqCode)
TGGATTTGACAATCGCCCCCGGGGTTCCAGGGAAAACCATCGGGGAAACTCCGCTGTCTGTGAACAGAAACCGCTTGTACTCTCCCTCCCATTTTCCCGCGATGCTGGCCGGCTCCAGCTTCACTTTGCTCTCGTCTATCGCGATGCTCATGTAGCTCTCCAGTAGGTGCTTGTCCGCAAGCAGGATCACGGGCACCTGGTACTTCCACGCGAGGTTCACGGCCTCCCCAGCCTTGACGAAAGCCTCCTCGGGGTCGCCGGGGGCCACCAGCACCCTCGGGAACTCCCCGTGCCCCGCGCTCAGGGCGAACCTCAGGTCTGCCTGCGCCGTGTAAGTGGGGCCGCCAACCGCAGGCGCCACCCTCTGGCCGACTATGAAGACTGCTGGAATCTCAGCGTTTCCGGCCATGCTGAACGCCTCCTGCATCAGGGCAAAACCCCCTCCAGCCGTCCCGACAACAGTTCTGACACCGGAATATGCCGCGCCGAGCATCATGTTGGCCACCGATATCTCGTTCTCCGGGTGGACGAGGACCACACCCAGCTTGTCCTGGCTGGGGCCGATGTAATTTATTATCGATGTTGAGGGCGTCATCGGGTAGGTGATGTAAAGCTTCATCCCGGCTTTTGCTGCTCCCATGGCAACAGTCTCGGCGCCCGAGATGAAGGGGATGCCCTCGCGATTGACCTGCCCCAGCTTGAAGATTTGCCCGAAGTTCTTCTTGGCGTGCTCGTAGCCCGACTTTGCCAGCGCTATGTTCTTCCCGGCCTTGGCGCCGTAAGCCCAAGTCAAAACCTCACTCGCTAGCTCGAGCGGCATCCCGTAAATTTGGGAAATCGCCCCGATCATCACAGAGTTTTTCATTATCGGGGACCCTCCCGCCGCCTTCACCATGCTTGTCATTGGCAGCGGAAGCGGCTTGCGCGGCCCCTCGTATTTCACGACATCGCTGTCGAAGAGGACGCACCCGCCTTCCGCAAGCTCTTTCGCATGATTTTCTATCGTTTCCTGGTTGATTGCCGCGATCAGCTCGACTGATTCCCGGTGGAGCCAAACCTGCCTGCTTGACGCCCTCAGCTTGCAGAAGTTGTGGCCTCCGCGGATGAGGGACTGGTAATCATTTATCAGGAAGCAGTTGAAGCCCTGGCGGTTGAATATCTTGCCAAGCAATTCCGCTGCCCTCATGACGCCGTCCCCAGCCTGCCCGCCTATAACAAGAGAAATGTCCAAGTTGATTCCCCTCGCGCTAAATGAATCCCGATTTCATAAAAAGGTTTGTTAAAATGACATGCGCCCCGGAAACCTTCACGTTTTTTCGTGCGCTTGGGGGTCGTCCAAAAGCCGCTTTTCGCCTTCTATTTTCTGGATTTCCGTGATGTCCTGAGTCACCTCGAGGCACCCCAGATACTTGCCCGCCGCGTCCCTCACCGCGAAGTACCGGATGTACATCTTCCTGCCCTTCATGTCGACCCAAAAATCAAATGTGTCCTTCCTCCCGCTTTTGAAGTCGTTCAGGATTTTGTTCACGACATGCAGGCTTTTCTTTGGATGGCAGTCCTGTACCTTGGTGCCGATTATGGACTTTAGCCTCGAGAAAATCTTGTGTTTTGTTTCATTGAAGTAGCGGACGGTGTCCTCACTGTCGACGAAGGTTATGTCCACAGGGAGGGCGTCCAGCATCGTTTCCATTTCATCTTTTGACAAGGCACCTGCCCCAAAGAAAATCAGCGGCTCAGCGCCGGGCGCTTTACAAACACACGGCGATGGGCTCGGCGATGGGGCGCCCCGAGGGATTTGTTAAAGTGATTGTCGGAAAAGAAAGCGGGAAGATCTTGGGCGCACACATCATAGGCCCTCACGCTTCGGCGCTCATCCAGGAAATAATCAACGCGATGGCACATGGGGACGGGACTTTCTTCCCAATCTCGGACGGCATGCACATCCACCCCGCGATGCCAGAAGTCGTGCAGAATGCTTTCGGAAACTTGAGGGAAAGGTAACGCCTGCCCGCATTTCAATAATATGGCCAAAAGCTGCCGCTGGATTCAGCTGAAATGGTTTGCGCTGCGGGCCTATTTCTCTATTCTGATTGCCTTGGTGGGGCAGCTGACCTCGCAGGCCAGGCACTTGATGCAGTCCGGCTCTCTGGCCGGGTCTGACTTCTTTGCGGAGGTCGGGTGCCCTGGAGTATCGACCATATCAAAGACATTCACCGGGCAGACCTCGACGCAGATCCCGTCCCCATTGCAGCAATCCCAGTCAACGGCGACATCCGTGCCATGCACCCCAAGTTTCTTGGGCGGGTCAATTGGGCCCCATACATCGTGACCACTGTGTTTCCCGACAACCTTCATTTTGCTTTTGAAATTCTCGTCTATTGCCATTTTATCCATGTAATCTTCGCGGATTGTTTTTTAAGTTTTTGTATATTTTCTGCAAACCACGGCGTCTTCTTCAATTAGTTATTTATGGATAAAATAAAAAAATCAACACAGGGATGAAGTGGAAAAATACAGGTGCGGCGTCTGCGGATACATCTACGACCCTGCAGCCGGCGACCCCGTTGGCGGGATACCTCCGGGGACGCCGTTCGAAAAGCTGCCGGACGACTGGGTCTGCCCCTCATGCGGAGCCGATAAATCCCTGTTCGAGAAGGTAGTTTGATGGTAGCCAGAGAAATTAAGCCTGGAATCCACTCGCTCAGCACATTGGACTGGGACAGGAGGCTGTTCGACGAGCTCATACCGCTGCCGGACGGGACCAGTTACAATGCCTACCTGATAAATGGCAGCGAGAAGACGGCGCTGATAGACTCGACATACACTCCAAAATGGCAAGAGCTTGAGGCCGACCTGAAGAAGCTCAACGTGAAAAAAATTGACTATGTCGTCTGCAACCACGCCGAGGGTGACCACTCAGGGGCAATCCCGCGGGTGCTGGAACTCTACCCAGAGGCTAAAGTCTTGTGTAGCAAGATGTGCAGGGAATTTATTATGGAGATGCTGCTGATCAAGGACGAAAGAATCCAAGTTGTTAACGACGGAGACAAAATTTCTCTGGGGAACAAGACACTCGAGTTCATTTATGCTTCTTGGGTACACTGGCCTGAGACCATCCTGACCTACCTGAGAGAGGACAAGATACTGTTCCCTTGCGACTTCTTCGGCTCGCACCTGGCCAGCAGCGACCTGTTCGTTAGGGACGAGGCCAAAGTCTACGAGGCCGCCAAGCGGTACTACGCGGAAATCATGATGCCTTTCAGGAGCAGCATCAGAAAACACCTGGAGAGGATAAAGAAGATTGAGGTGGAAATCATTGCGCCAAGCCACGGGCCGGTTTACGACAAGCCGGAATTAATAACTAATGCCTACGCGGACTGGGCCTCCAACGATGTCAAAAATGAAGTGATAATCGCCTATGTCTCAATGTATGACGACACGAGAAAGATGGCGGACTACTTGGCCGAGGCCCTGATGAAAAAAGGAATAACCGTGAAGATGTTCA
>JBFLWG010000074.1:0-3476 GCA_040757795.1 Hadarchaeota archaeon (SeqCode)
TTGAACCCGGCACCCGCAAATACGCCGCCTTCCACCCCATCGATCCAGATCATAAACTCGGTACGCCCGACACTCCCATCCTGATCGCCGAAGGCTACGCCACCGCCGCCAGCATCCACTTCGCCACCGGCCTGCCAGTAGTAGCCGCCTTCGACAGGAGTTTCGCTGCATCGTCCCACAATTTCGCGAATAGCTCATGAAACAAACAAGTTACGACGCAATATACCGTAAGACCCCACCTGCCACCTCATGCCCGAACGCCTTCAGGATCGCCGCCTGTGTCTCGTCAGGGTCCTCGATCAACCGGGCTGGCTTGCGCTGTCCGGCGTGCCAGCAGAGGCACGAGTGTAGCCCGCGAAGCTTGTCCATGGCCGTGGCCGCGGACATCTCCAGCCCCGCCCGCTTGAGGTGGATTTCGATCAGCCGCAGAGAGCACAGCGCGGCCATGCACGTGAGGATGTGGCAGCGTATCTTGCCGTCCGTCCAATGCCGCAGCGGCAGCACGGCCGCGAGGTCGTCGTCCTTGCTCTGCCGGAAAGCCTGCTCCACCTTGTAGCGGTCCAGGTTCGCCAGCACGATCTCGTCCGTGCTCCAGTCCGCGCGATCCGTGACGATGATGTTCTTGCCGAAGCGATCGATGTGCCGGCCGATGCGGTAGTGGTTCTTGCGAAAGCCCATGCCCATGGTACCCGGACGGCCATCTTCGCGCGGAAAGCTCAGGTCGTAGAGGTCCCGGGGCAGGTGCAGTTCGTCGCAGACCGCTTCGTAGCGCCGCGTGACCGCGGCCTGGGCGCGCCACTGCGGGGCCTGGGCGCGGACCTTGGTGCGCATCTCGTAGAGCGCACCCTGGAGCTTGAGCAGCTTGCGCTCGAAGGCGTAGCGCTGCTTGGAGGCGGTCAGGGGGTTGTAGGTCACGACCACTGTGCGCTCGCGGCCCCAGAACTCGCCCGTGGTGCGCCAGGCCAGCAGCAGGTCGTCCTCACGGCCGGCCTCGCGCATCCGGCGGTTCTTCGGGGACTCCACGGGCTGGAAGGCGTCGCGGCGCACATGGACCAGCTCCTCGGCGAAGTGCGGGGAGTACGTGGTCACGAAATGCACGCCCGGCATGGCGTCCAGGGCCGTCATGTTCTCCTCGGAGTTCATGCCCTTGTCCACGACCACGGTGACGTCGCCGCGGCTGCCCAGCGTGGTCCGGATCTCGTCCAGGAGGCGCGCGAAGAGCCGGGAGTCGTGGCAGTTGCCCTCGTACTCGCGGTAGAGCACGGGCAGGCGCGTGTCGCGGGTCACCAGCAGGGCCAAGCCGACCTGCCGGAGCCAGTGCCGGCCGGCCTTGTTCATGCCGCGCCGCGCGAGGTCGGAGTCCGTGTCGCTGGCCATGTAGGTGTAGTAGTTGGTGGTGTCGAAGAGGCAGCAGCCAGATTCCGAGGGCTCCAACGCATTGACACGCTTGAGGAGTTCGGCGGCGATGCGCTCGACCTGGCCCTGATCCACGCGCTCCCATTTCTTCCAGAACCGCTCGGAGTTCAGGGCCTCGACATCCACGGGTCTGACCTGCTGGATGGCCGTGGCCTTGAACCACTCGGGCAGTGCGCGTTTAGATCGGGCGTCGACCATGCGGTTGAAGGCGGCGTAGAGGAAATACTCGCCGACGGAGGGCCCGGTTTCGTTCTTTGCCTGGGGGACGATGGCGTCGACGATGCCGGCGAGATCGACCTGGCGATCGATGTGGTTGGCCAGCCAAAGTGCGCCGAATTCCTGAGCCTGGACCCTCTCCAGGGCGCCTTGTGAGCCCTGGGCCATGGCGAGAATGCGTTCGATGGAGCCGAGGTAGACCTGGTTGACGACCTTTGGCTTGCCGTCGACGCGTGCGATCTCGCGGATGTAGTAGTAGGGTCTTCCTTTTTTGATTTTCTTGTGGATGTGTGCCATGCGGAGGCCATAGCAGAAGGGTCTTACATTGTCAAGAGATAATGCGGCAACATGAGAAATTTTCTAGGAAATTTTACGAAAAATGAGGGAAGAAATGGGGTCTTACGAAAAGGCAGATGTCAACTCAATGATATCATTGGGGATCGACGATATTTTTGGGGTATGCGGCTAAACTCCTGCTTGAGTAGGTAGTCATGACGCCAACTGGCTCTTTTTCTTTTAAGACGCATACTTCCTTTCGAAGACTCTCGCTTGAGCATGTTCATGACTATTTTCCTTATAACTGCAAGGTTTTCAGCGGCGTAATCTTTTCTGGTGCGACACTTATCCTCATTGAAAGTGACGTCAAGCACCCAATGAAGCGAGTTTTCGATACTCCAATGACCACGCACAGCCCGACTAAAGTCCTTCACGTTGCCGTTGAGACTAGAAATGTAATACCTGACTTCAGTCGATGTCTTTCCATTTATGTCTCGTGTGCAAACTGCTCGTCCAACAGACTTGATTCCAGGCCATGACTCTGTTTCTGGTATGATGTTGAGTCGTGTAATGGTTTCGTAGCGTCTTGTTTCGATGCGTC
Source organism: Hadarchaeota archaeon (SeqCode) (assembly GCA_040757795.1). Lineage (GTDB taxonomy): Archaea > Hadarchaeota > Hadarchaeia > Hadarchaeales > Hadarchaeaceae > DYTO01. The sequence continues at coordinate 2,510 of JBFLWG010000074.1, forward strand.
CGTGGCCCTTGTCAACTTCTTGTATCGATTGGTGAAGGAGCGATTCGTCTTTTTCTGCCAGGGAAAAGAGCCCCTCAATATCTGAACGGAGAGAGGGTTGGTTGTTTTTCACTGTCAGAACATAGTCAGCTTTTCTTTCGAGAATGGTCCGGGTGACTTTCTTTTGGCAACCAATGGCATCGATAGTGACGATGGCGCCTTTGAGTTGCAACAACTTTATGAGTTGAGGAATCGCCGTGATTTCATTTGATTTTTCGTCGGTTTTAATTTGCCCAAGGGCGACGTTGGCGTCCCTGGCCCACGCGCTGACGAGATGCAGAGAGCCTTTGCCAGTTGCTGTATCAAAGGAGCCTCTAATAGTTTTTCCGTCAATGGCAACGATTTCACCTTTTGAGATGACTTGTACTTGGTTGATCCATTCAATGAGACACTGGTTGAGTTGTTTCGGATCGAGCTTTGAGAAAACTCTTGCGAATGTATCATGAGAAGGTATTCCATTTGGCAGGTCGAGTATGGACCTAAACCATTCTTCATATGCTTCTCCAAACTCTTCGATGTCAAGCCATGAATCAGATCCAGCGATTGAGGCACAGATGGCAATGAAGAGAATGTCGACAAGTTGGTGCTTCTTTGTTCTATCGATACGTGGGTCTTCGATTTTTGACAAAGAAATCAAAATTGAGGGAAACGATTTATTTTCCATGCAACACTCCTTTTTGTTGCGAGTTGCATGAAAATTGTAGAAAATCAATAGAAATGTTAAAGAAAATTTCTAGACAGTACATTTAACGAGGCGAATTTTGCATCAGGATGCCCCAGGATAGAATATTATCAAAAAAATGACTGCTGGGTCTCGATTAGATGCGTCAGCCCTGGTTCGCTTCTACAACGTCGTGGACCTGGTCAACCAGCTCGAACAGGAGAAGCTGGCCGGCCAAGGCGGACGGCTCGCCGACAAGCTCTCGCG
>JBFLWG010000075.1:0-3368 GCA_040757795.1 Hadarchaeota archaeon (SeqCode)
TCCATGTTCGGCCCCAGCTCCTCCAGTGCCAGCTTGGTCGGCCTGAGCTCCCCAACGTCGACCCCTGCAGGGTTTATTTCAACTTTCCCTGAATTGCCCACGTGGACCTCCACCGCGCCGCCGATCCCGACCTTTGAATATGCATTTTTGACCAGCAGGGTGTCCCCGGCCCCGACATTCTGCACCAGGTCCACAGCAGCGTCCCAGAAAGAGGCCCGGATGGTCCTGCTCTCGTCTGCGAGGATAAGGCTGACCACCCTCCCGATGCTGCCGTTGGCCCTCTTGAACTCCACCGGCTGCAGCTTTCGCCTGACTTTCGCTGCCAAGTCAAATGAAGGAACGCCGGCCTCCACCTCGCTTATCTTCAGAGGCCTTTGAGGAACCTCCGGGATTTCGACGTCAAGCTTTGGATCTTTGACAAGGCGCCCCTGAGACCCAAGGCTCAGCTCCGCCTGCCCCCTCATCCCCGGCTTCACGAACGCGGCTTCGAGCTTCACCAAGTCGTTGCGCCCAAGGTCCTTCGCGGCCTCCGCCCATCCGTTCCAGAGAGATACCCGGACCGCCCTCCCGCTTGAGTCTGTAATGATTATCGACGAAACCTTGCCCTGGGTCCCGTCAGGCCTTTCAAAACTCCTAACCTCGCTGGTGGACACAACCCTTCCCACTGCATCCACCTCCCTCATCTCTGTCTTCAGGTCAGCGAGCCTTACAACACCCTCCACCAGCGGGGGAAGCTCCTGGACCCGGGGGTCGTCCGGGTCGACCGAGATGTTGCCTCGCATCCCTAGGGAAAGCTCCAGCCGCTTGTCAACCCCCTGCCTGACGTAAGAGTTAGCAACTTTGACCACATCCCCCTTCTTGACCAGCCCCTCCTTGATGAGGTCCGTCTTCTCGTCCCAAAGGACCAGCCTTATCGACCCCGTGCCGTCGCGGAGCAGCAGCCCTCCCCTCATCCCCGGCTTCCCGCTCTGCCTTGGGAACTCCTTCGGCTCGTAAACCCTGACCACCCGCCCGACGATGTCAACCTTCGACATCTGCGGGACCAGGTCCCCAATGTACAGGGGCTTGACCTCCGTCTCCTCCCTTTCTATGACAACCCCGAGCTCGCGGGCAACTATCGACGCCGCCCCCTCAGGGGTCAGAAGCCCAAACTCCTCCTGCTTCTTCCTTATCCTGGCCATCGCCTCGTCGCGGGTAATCCCCGCGCCCAGGATTTTTTGGACCATCTGTTCAAGATCCATTTCCAGCCTCGAAACAACTAACCCAGACACTTAAAGGTTTTTTTGAAGAGGTGGCCGAAAGTATTCCCCAAAAACCGAAAAATGGCCTGGCTACTTTGTCCGTTTCTTCTTAAGTTCCTCGATGATTTCCTTCGCCCGGTCAACTCTGATTTTTTCTTCCTCGGCCAGCCTGGCTGCAACAATGTCCACGAGGTCCCCATCTGCCCCAGCCATTGCCGCGATGTTCCTGGCGTGTAATCTCATGTGGCCTTTTTGGATCCCCTCGGTCGCAAGCGCCCTCATCGCCGCCAGGTTGTTCGCCAGCCCCACGGCCGCCATCACCTCTCCAAGTTCCCTCGCCGACTTCACGTCAAGGATCTTCCTGCAGATTTTCGCTATCGGGTGGACGGCAGTGGCCCCCCCGATTATCCCGAGCGGGACCGGGATTTCTATCTTGCCGATAAGGTCTCCCTCCAAGCTCTTGGTCCATTCGCTCAGCGGCCTGTAAACGCCGTCGACCGCCGCGTAAGCGTGCGCTCCGGCCTCCAGCGCGCGGGTGTCGTTCGAGGTCGCGAGTGCCACCCCTATGACACCGTTCATGATCCCTTTGTTGTGTGTGGCGCAGCGGTATGGGTCGGCCGCGGCGAATGCGTAAGCCTGGAGGACACCATCAACAACGTCATCCCCGCCGAGCGCTTCAGCCGAGAACACAGCCTTGGCGCCGGCCAGCCTGTGGACCGCCAGATTTGAGACTATCCTGAGAAACACCTTTCCCTCAGTCAGCTCCTCAATAGCCGGTGAGATTGCCTCGCACATGGTGTTGACGATATTCGCCCCCATCGCGTCCTTGACATCCACAAGCAGGTGCAGGATGATCATGGGCCCCCTTTGAGTCTCCAGATCTCTGATTTCAAGGTCGACCGCCCCTCCCCCGAACTTCTGCAGGACAGGGTCCCTCTCGTTCGCCATCTTCAACAGCTCATTCCTAGCGCCAAGGATCCTCTGCTTCGCCCAGTACTTGTCCTTGACCCCCGTCAGCTGTATTTGCCCAATCATGACAGGGGGCGTGCTTTCAGTCATGAATCCTCCCTTAACCCGGGCAATTTTCGCGGAGTTCGATGCGGCGGCCACGACCGATGGCTCCTCGGTCGCCATAGGTATGAGATAGTCTCTCCCATTGATCAGGAAGTTGGTGGCTATGCCGAGGGGAAAGTGAGTGGCCCCGATCACGTTTTCTATCATCCTGTTGGCCTGGTCAAGAGGGAGGGCCCCGGTCCCCTGGAGGAGCTCCACTTCAAGGTCCGTCAGCCCGGCAAACTCCTTCACCATCTTCAGCCTCTCCTGCGGCGTCAGCTTGTAAAATCCGGGCAGTTCCGACGTCTTCACAATTTCACCCCTTTAACATTCAATCATTAGCTATAAATCGTTCTTCAATGAAAAACATCTGTATGCAGGAAGCCAAGACGGCCAAGAACGCCAAGCGGGAGCTCCAGATAATCGAGCGCGACCTTTACCACCTGAGAAGAGCCCAGTGGATATTCGCCAAGAACATGATGAAAATGGGCATGGCTTCCTGGGTGGTGGGCCTCCTGATGTTCCTGTTCGGGGTGGTTGTGTTCACCGGCTTTCAGATTTTGTTTAACACTCACGGCGTGTGGATTCCCCTGATAATAATCGCCATGGCAGTCCCGATAATGATTACCGCGGTGTTTGTTCACAGGATAGTGGTGAAGATAAGGCGGCTCGAGCGCGCCCGCAAAGCCCTGCTCGACAAGTACGAGAAGGCCATGCTGAAAAAAGTCCAGAAGATGGTGAAGGTCTAACCCAAAGGCCTGAGCAAAAGCCTGAAGTTGTTCTCGTCTATTTTCCAGTCCTTCATCTGTCCTTCCCCGGAAACTTCATCCTGCTGGCAGATATCAAGGAGGTTCACCCTTACCTCCCTGGATAGGTACGACCTCTGGCCGGCCAGCAGCTTCAGCTCCTCCTCGCCGGGGACGCCTATCACGACGTCGACTCTCTCCTCCATCCCGAGGTCCATCTCCTTCCTCATCATCTGCAGCCTCCTCACGAGCTCTCTGGCTAGGCCCTCGGCCTTCAGGTCTGGAGTTATTCTTGTGTCAATCGCCAGCTTCCCGACATCTATGTCCG
>JBFLWG010000076.1:0-3221 GCA_040757795.1 Hadarchaeota archaeon (SeqCode)
ATAATCCGAGCGAGACTTTTCGTAAAGGATGTTCACCTCAATTCCAAACGCGATGTACTTCAATTGATAATTTTCCACATACGAGACCGCGCTGCTAATGTAACTCTGCTTTGTTGAGTTGTCCAACAGCCGCAAAAGTAGACCTGTGGATTGTGTGAAAAACTGTGCTTCAATTATAGGAGTGTAACCATATGTGGCAGCTAGCCCTGCCACGCTCGCGGGCAGTTCATTCCAGTCGCCTGCCCAGCTGACGACATTGCCAGCCTGCCTCGCCTTCTCGAAAAATTCCGTGAAATCTGCCTGGCTGAAACTTTTGGGAGTTAAGGTTACCCCCTTGAGCGGCCCAGAGTAAGTTGGTGGAGTCCTTTGTCTTTGATATGTGCCGGCCGCGATTATTGCGATAGCTATAACAGCGACTACAATAATCGATACCTTTCTCATTTAGCCCGCCCTCTGTCTTGTTCCCGTTAAAGCATGCGGATGCGAGATTTTTTGTAACCTAAAGCTTTTCCCCGACAAGCTTCCCAGCCTTTATCCTGTCCCACTGCTGCTTCGTCATTGTCTGCAATATAGCGCCGAAGTGGCTGTACTTGTCCGGGTACGGATGCTGCGTGAACCCATACGCGGCGAACAGCTTCCTCCCGCCTATTGCGCTCTCCGCGCTCGCCTCGACTACATCAACGCCCAGCACATCGAAGTAGTGCTCCAGCTTGCACGGCCAAAGGTACGCTCCGACCTGCAGCCCGCGCTTCAGCGTGGTCGTGTGCAAACTGTTCCCAATCTTCGGGTCCCTCAAGGCGCCGTTCGTCACTCCAACAACTTCCCCGTTGACCCTTCCCACCAGGCAGAACTGGCTGCCCGCGGGCAACTCCCAGATGGGTCTGTTCTCGCGCCATAGGTAGAGCTCGGTGATGATCTCCGAGGTGACCAAGTCAAAGAGCTCTCTGTGGTACGTAAGATTCGGCAGAAGTGCGTCGCAGACCTTCTCTATCTCGTCCTTTTTCATCCCTGTAACTTCCATCTCGCTGCCGTCCGGAAGGGTCATGAACCTTCCAGGATAAGGCTTCATCACTTTTTCCCAGTCTGACGCCAATTTTTCACCCACTTTCTTTACACCCCAACATTTTAATGTCTTGTCTAAAGTTTGTCCGGCGAGTGGTCCAGCGAAAGGCTTAAATAGTGGGTTTAAAAGAGTTTCGGTTAACAGGTTGTTAAAATGCGGCTTCTTGGGAAGGTCCTGCATCTAACTGGAAGGGAAATCATCGTAAAAGGCGAAAAAACACCAAAGCTAGGCATAACTGCTGTAAATTCAAAAAATAGGACTATTGGAAGAATTTACGAGATTTTTGGACCAATAAATTCACCATATATCTCAATAAGGCCGGCTTCTGGCCTCTCTAGGAAAGACCTTGAGGGGCTTGTGGGCTCGGATTTATATATGGGGGAGACACATGCCGGAAGAAGGAGCGAAAAGAGAAGGCCGTAACAAGTGCCCGTCCTGCGGCAGCACAAGGCTTGTTAGGGACTACGACAGGGCGGAGCTGGTGTGCGCCGGGTGCGGGCTGGTCATTCACGACAAGATAATGGACATCGGGCCAGAGTGGCGCGCCTTTGACCAGGAGCAGAGGGACAAGAGGGGAAGGACCGGGGCTCCAATGACGTTAACTATCCACGATAAAGGTTTGTCAACTATGATCGACTGGCGTGACAGGGACGCCCACGGGAAGGACCTCACCCCGAAGCGCCGGGCCCAGATCTACCGCCTCAGGAAGTGGCAGCGCAGGATAAGGGTATCGGACGCCACCGAGAGGAACCTCGCGTTCGCGCTTTCTGAAATTGACAGGATGTCCTCTCACCTCGCGCTTCCCCGGAACATCAGGGAGGCGGCCTCGCTCATCTACAGAAAGGCCGTCGAGGAGAGGCTAATCAGGGGAAGGTCAATTGAGGGGGTGGCGGCGGCGGCCCTTTACGCGGCGTGCAGGGAGTCTAAGATTCCGCGCACCCTTGACGAGATTGCTGACGTCTCCCGTGTGAGCAAGAAGGAGATTGGGAGGAGCTACAGGTTCATTGCCCGCGAGCTGCTGATCCACCTGCGACCGACGAGCCCGATAGACTACATCCCGCGCTTCGGCTCCGACCTGAAGCTCAGCGGGGAGGCCCAGTCTAAGGCCATCGAGTTGCTTAACGAGGCGCAGAAGAAGGGGCTAACGTCTGGCCGAGGGCCGACTGGGGTGGCGGCGGCGGCCATCTACATCGCGAGCGTGCTGACGGGGGAGCGCCGGACGCAGAGGGATGTGGCGGATGTCGCGCGGGTGACTGAAGTCACCGTGAGGAATCGCTACAAAGAGCTCTGTGATAAGCTCGGATTGGATGTGGAGCTTTGAGTTTTATTTAAAGTAAAAAAACACGCTGTGATCTGATTGGAAAACATTACAAAATACTTGTCGTTCATCGGCATCGTCTTGTTCTTCGCTTTGCCTCTGGAGTACCTCACAACCTTCACAGTCCCGGGAAAGTACTTCAGCTGGGGAACTCCATTTTTTTACGTGATTTTTGGATCAATAGGCGCGCTAGTATACTTCAAAAAAATAAGTAATGTGAAAAAAATCGGGGCTGCCGGGCTGATATTCGGTTTCGCGCTAGAGCTGACCGTGTTGAAGCCTGTGTGGGTTAATCCAAATGCGATAATAAAATGGGAGCAGCCTACGGCAATAGTAATAACTGCATTTTTCTGGTTTTTCGCGTGGGCACTCCCCGCGTTTGTTTTGAACAGATTTCGGCCAGCCAAAAAATAACTGGGCAACCACAAAGCTTTATTCAGCACCGGAGCTTTTCGATTGGGGTTGAAGTGTCAGTCCACCCGATAGAAAGGCGCTACGGTAGCAACGAAATGCGCTCCATTTTCGAGCTTGAGGCCAAGTTCCAGAATATGCTGGACGTCGAGGCTGCGCTGGCGTCTGGGCTGGCCAAGGCAAAAATGATCCCGCTGGCGGACGCGCGCAAGATTTCCAGCAGCGCTTCCACAAAACGGGTGAAGGTCGAGCGCATCCTTGAGCTTGAAAGCGAGGTCTACCACGAGACGATGGCAGTTGTGCTGGCCCTTGCTGAAGCATCTGGTAGCTCTGGGCGCTATGTCCATTTCGGGGCAACGAGCAACGACATCCTAGACACTGCGACTGCCCTGCAAATCAAGGCCGCCCTGAAAATAGTGGAACGAGACC
>JBFLWG010000077.1:0-3096 GCA_040757795.1 Hadarchaeota archaeon (SeqCode)
CGCCGAAAAAAATCCCTCCGGCACACCATGAAGGATTTTGACAAGTTGCTTGAGGAGATGTCCAAGGAGTTCTCGGAAATGTTCAAGGAGCTCCCGCAGCCGGTGCCCGAGAAGCTCTTCAAGGAAAAGAAGCTCCGTGACGGCTCGGTCGTGAAGAGCTTCGGCCCCATGGTCTACGGCTACTCCATCACGGTTGGGCCCGACGGCGTCCCGAAAATAAGGACGTTCGGCAACGTTAAGCCGGGAGAACCTACCCCGAAAGCCACGGAGAAAAGGGAGCCCATCGTGGACATCATAACTGGCAAGGATGTCGTGAGGGTGGTCGCCGAGGTTCCCGGTGTGCAGAAAAAAGACATTAAACTCAAGGCCACTGAGAAAACCCTTGTGATATCTGTTGACACGCCGGAGAGGAAGTACCACAAGGAAGTGGAGCTTCCAGCCAAGGTTGACCCGAAGAGCGCGGACGTATCTTACATAAATGGCGTGCTGGACGTCACCCTGAAAAAGAAGTTGTGACTCAGACTGGAAGGCGGGCCCGCAGTTCTCTGATCATCTCCAAGTGCATTGGTGACTCGGTCTTGGCAAGATACTCAACAAATCTTTTCACGGCCTCGTCGTCAGGCTTGAACTTCAGCCTCGCGTACTTCACCTCCAAAAGAAACAGCCCATCCGGAGGGGCAGGCTGAAGGGATTTGTCGACTTCCCTGTTGAGCATCTCACCTATTTCCTCCAGAGTGATTTTCCCCCTCCCGGCCTGAAGGACGGCCTGAATGACCCTCCTTACCTGCTGCCACAGGAACCTTTCCCCTGCCAAGTCGAAGCGCAGGTGCTTCCCGGCCAATAATGAGGCTTCCAAACTCATTTCAGTCGGCACCCCTGGCTCCCTCTTGCAGAAGTTGAAGAAATCGTGCTCGCCGCGAAACATTTTCACCGCCTTTTGCGCCATGCTCAGGTCGAAGTTTGGCGGGATATCGCAAAGATAACAGTAACGCTTTTCCACTGCCATTTTCCTAGCGTCGAAGCCCGGCTCAACTTCAACAGCAGCCAGGATAGAGATGTCTTCCGGCAGCTCGGCGTTCAGCCTTGAGATGTCCAGCGCCAAATTGGTTTTTAATGAGATCACCTGCCCAATCGCGCTGACCCCCCTATCTGTCCTTGAAGCCACCCTGTAACCAGCCTCCGTCAGGCTGCTGAACGCCCCGCAGCCTCGCATGGCTGCCAGAACTTCCCCCTCAACGGTCGCTTTTCCCGGCTGGCGAGCAAAGCCAAAGTATCTAGAGCCTTTGTAGGCAAACAATAGAGCAAATTTCATGTCGACAATGATTTTATGTTGAAAAATAAATGGTTAGCGGTGGCTGTGAAAAAATCCAGCGATGTTTACGGCTATGCTTTTGCTCGGAAGAATGGTTCTCGCCGCCCTATGGCTTCCTCGAATGCCCTGCGCGCCCCTTCAACGTCCGCGGCCCTTAGTGGAGAAATCACGTCCACCAAGTTGTCGTTCCTCATCAGGCACGGCTTGAGTCGGCCGTCGGCGGTCAGGCGCAACCGTGTGCAGTGGGAACAGAACTCCGTGTTGTGCATTGGGCAGACGAGTTCCACTTCCCCCGCTGGCAGGATGTATTTTTTCCTAGCCTGCATCGAGCGGCGGGTGTTGATTTCCACGGCCTTCGCTCTCAGCTTTTGCTCAAGATCGCTCAGCCCGCGGTGGTAGGCGGGAAAATCCCTGCCGTTCAAGTCAATCAGCTCTATCAACTGCAGGATTGCGCCGCACCCGGATGCGTAAGCTATCATCCGCTCGACCTCGCTGTCGTTCACCCCGGAGAGTACTACCATGTTCAACTTCACAGGGTTCAATCCGGCCTCAAGCGCCGCGTCCACCCCGGCGAGAACATCGTTCAAACGACTGCTGCCAGTTATCTCAAAAAACTTTTCATGATTTAAAGTGTCGAGGCTTATGTTTACGCGGTCGAGGCCAGCCTCAGCCAATTGTGCTGCCATGCTTGCTAGCAATACGCCATTTGTAGTGAGAGAAACCTCTTCGACGCCTTGTATTACTACTTCTCGAACGATGTCTAAAATGTCTGGGCGCAAGAGAGGCTCACCTCCAGTGAGTTTAATCTTGTTTATACCAAAACCAGTCGCAATATGGACAATTTTTCCAATTTCTTTTGCAGACATCAGGTCTGCGAACTTTTGGGGGAGCCCTTCGTTGTGGCAATAAAAACATGAAAGATTACATTTGTCAACTATGGAAATCCTCAAACTTGTTACTGGTCTGCCAAATCTGTCAAGCATCTTGTTCACCTCGTAGGCGGGTATTTTGGATTGGATGGATGACAACAAAAGGAACTAAAATTCAAGCAATCATTGGTGCCGTAAATGCTGCCAGATTGCCTTTTGGAGCACGTTAAAACAACTTTTTTTTGGTCGTTTCCAAAAGTGCCGAAAGTAATCGTTTCATTCGCATCAAAATTTGAAGGATTGGTGTTTGCCATCAATTTATCAAATCCTGAGTCCCTTCACTGTGCGCCCGAACCTGTCAATCACGCTTCATCACCCTGATCTCGATTATCCCGCCTTCGCCGCCCCTCAAAGATGAAACCATCCCTTGGATTGTGCGCTGGACGATTTCTTGGACGAACGGGTTCAACGCCAGCTCCCTCCCGTCCACCCTGACAATTACCTTTGTGGGCAGGGTCTGGCAGCTCTCTAACTTGGCCTTCCCCGACAGAACAGCTGCGTAAAGCTCGACGCAGGTGTTGTAGCCACAACGTTTGCAGTCGAGTTCCGGCATCGGCGGCAGGGCCTTCAGCTCTGCGAAGTCTGCCAGCTTCGCCGCACCGTCCAAGCTGAAACTCGGGAGTCCTCGCCCGGAAGCCCCGACCACGGCCACGGAAAACTCGTCCGCGACCTCTTCCACATCTTTCTCCGTCCTGGCGGCAATGATTTTTGGGTATCCCTTGAAGCTCCTGAACCCCTCAACCACCACGATTTCGACATCCTTCATCTCGTTCAGAACCTCGCCCAGCTCTTCCCGACGCTTCAGAACCCACGCAGTTTCCCCCGGGGCGACTGAAACAACAGCGCTCGCCCCGG
>JBFLWG010000078.1:0-3090 GCA_040757795.1 Hadarchaeota archaeon (SeqCode)
TCAGAGGGGAAGAACCAGCTCCCAAGCCGGGGATGATGGTGCCCAAGACCGCGATTGACACCAAAATACACAGGGCGTCATTGAACACTGACTCGAGCGACAGAAAGGAATACACCGTTTTGCTGACGCTTATTCCTCTCAGGATTGCCAGCACCGTCACGGAGCTTGTGCCGCCGAATATCGCCCCGACCAGAAGGGCCATCTTCAAGTCAAGCCCCATGACAAGCACTCCCACGATTGCGGAAGCGACCATCGAAAAAATCAACCCGCCTATTGCAAGCAGGATGCTCCTAGAAAATGACCTTATCACTTGGGCCAGCTCCATGTTCAGTCCGGAATCCAAAAGCACGACGATCAGCGTCAAAGGTGTGAGTATCGGTGCGATTGCCCTGAAGAGGTCCACCCTCACAAAGCCCAGATATCCTATCGCAAGCCCGAAAAGTAGCAGGATTACCACGTCGGGGACCTTCGTCCTCCTGAAAATGAAATCGGTTGCATAGCCGGCCAGGATAGTAAAGGCCAGTAGGGCTATCGCGTTCAAGATAGGGTCCGGCATCTCTTAATGTTCAATCGGAAGCTGAAAAAGCTTGGGTAATTCAATCTCCAAAAAGAGCATTGAGAATCATGTCCGGCTTGAACTCCATGAGGTCGCCGTAGCTCTGCCCCGTGCCTATGAAGATGATGGGCTTCCCCGTGACGTAAGATATGGAAAGAGCGGCGCCGCCCCTGGCGTCGGCGTCCATCTTGCAGAGGATGGACCCATGTATCCCCACTGCCTGGTCGAAGGTCTTGGCCTGCTCGACAGCATCGTTGCCCGTCAAAGCATCACCTATGAAAATGACTAGGTCCGGCTTGGCCACCCGGATAATCTTTTTCATCTCGTCCATCAGGTTGGCGTCAGTCTGCATCCTTCCCGCCGTGTCAACCAGAACCACATCCATGCCCCTGGCCTTTGCGTGCGCGATGGCATCATAAGCAACAGCCGCGGCGTCCGACCCCCTTTTCTGCTTGACCACCTCCATCCCAAGGCGCTGCGCGTGTATCTCAAGCTGCTCTATCCCAGCCGCCCTGAAGGTGTCTGCCGCGGCCAGAACTGGCTTTAGGCCGTTGACGCTCAAGTACTTGGCAACCTTGGCGATGGTCGTGGTCTTTCCCGTGCCGTTTATCCCGACAAACACTATAATGGCCGGCTCGCCCTTAACCTTCTTGGCCTTCACAACACTCAGGATGTCGACCTTGCTCTTGGGCTCGAGGACCTCTGTTATGGCCCGTTTCAGCACCCCTTCCGCGAGCTCCTTCGGGTCGTCCCTCATTCCAATTTTCTTCCCGACGAGCCCAGCCTTCACGCGCTCGATGATGTGGTCCGTCACAGGGACGGCTACATCGCTCTCGAGAAGGATGATTTGAAGGTCCCAAACTATGTCTTCCACGTCCGACGCAGATAGCTCCCTTCCCAGTATCCGCTTGACGGCCCTTTTGATTCCTATCTTGGGCTTCTCTGGAGCCAAGACTTTTGGAGCCTTGGGTTTTGCAACCTTCGGGGCTTCTGGCGGAGCCACGTGAACGTGGGTGAACGGCGCCGCGGTAGCTTTCTTCGGCGCGGGTGGAGGGGGCGCTGCCGGTTTTTCTGCGACCCTCGGAGTTGGCAAAACAACTGCTTCCCGCAGTACTGGAAATTCTTTTGGTTTTTCTACAACTTTTGGCTTGACGATTTCTGGCGCAGGCACCTCGACTTTATCTGCCTTAGTGGGCTCCGGAACTTCAACTATGGCCTCGGCCGCTGGGAGCTTCTCTTCCGGGACAGCTGCTTCCAAAAGCTTCTCGGGCGCCTCAACCTTGGCCTCGGGGATTTCTTCCTCAGGCTTTGAAACGATCTTCCCGACTATTTTTTCCTTGACCTGGCCCAGCTTCTTTTTTAGCCTGTCAAACATCCTAACCGGGTCCCGGCTTCTGCCCCTTCTTCAGCTTCTCAAGGAGCTCCTCGGCCTCCGGCCTCAGAGCCTCCGCCTTTTTCTCAAGCTGCTCTATCTCGGCGACCGTTTCTTTCAAGGCATTCTCAATGTCGGCCGCCTTCGCCTTCAAGGCCAAGATGGCTTCCTCTGCTGTACGCTCGACGACGACTTCCGCCCCGATACCCGCCACAAGCTTCGCTGAGATAGGCAGCTTGGCATGAACAAAAGAGTCCGAGCCTATGGGCACCATGATGTCCGCCTCTTTTTTCATATCTTTTATGGTATCAATTGTGGCCAATGTCATTGTGATCTCGTTCATCGCGGCTGACATCCCGGAAATCTGATCCCTGAGTATCCCAGTGAGTCCCCTGTAGCTGTCAAGCTGCGCGAGCACCTGCTGAAGCCTCTGCCTTTCTCTTTCCATCACATCACTCCAGCGCGGCCAGAACCGCGGGGTCTGTGGCCTCCTCCGGCTTGATCTCTGCAACTTCATCTATGCTAATCTGCTTTCTCTTGAGCTTGTGCTTGCTACCGAACTCCGAATAGATTTTTTCGAGGGCATGCTCCTTCGACTCCGATGCCAGCTCCCGGGTGAACTTCTGGTTGAACATCCCCTGCGGGAACCGTCCCTTCACCCGATAGATCTTCACCACATCACCTCAGATGAACCCCAGCGAGCTTTCTATTCTGCCCAGCTCCGGCCCAGTCGTGGTTGAGCCGGCCAGCGCGCCGTTCGAGTTTGCGACGACGCATAGCCCGACGTACTTCAACCCGGCACAGGCGGTCCCGACGCTGGCCGGGACATGCAGCGCACCCTCGACGGCCTTGAGCTCCTCCTCGGTCGCGTCCGGATGGACCATGGCGCCCTTGTTTGTTGCAATCCCGACCGCCCCGACATTTTTTATCCCTGCGAGCGTCCCCCTTCGAGCCTCCACCCCCAACGCCTTCTCGATGGACTTGAGGACATCCTCGGGGAGGTCAGGGTTCACGAGGGCTCCGAGGTCGTTCGCCAGGACTAGATTGCCAAACGCCGTGTAATTGCTTTTCACATATTCAACCTTCGCCCCAGCACCAGCCAGCTCGCCATCGCTCAGTTCAAAAATATCGGAACACACTACTCCATTCGAGTTCCCCGCTG
>JBFLWG010000079.1:0-2851 GCA_040757795.1 Hadarchaeota archaeon (SeqCode)
CATCCTTGGAGTTTTCTGCGTACTATCCACCTTCTACGCCTTAGTTCCCTTTCCATGTTGCATCACCCCTTTTCTTTCAATTCCGTGCTCTTGGACTAAGGGGTGACACATGTCATGGGATACTACACACATCTTGGCAGACTGAATTCCACTTGTAACATCACCTATTCCGCAGGTTTCCGGTCTGTAACCCGCCCAAGCCCGAATAACAACCCGCCCAAAATGACGGCGATCCCTCCGAGGGACGCCAGGAAAACAAGCACCTGGAAAAGCAGAAGCAGCGCCCAGTGGTTTCCAAGAAGAGTTGTGACAAAGTTCCTGATGGACTCCCATGTGGTCGCGCCAGTTAGCCCTGCAGCCAAAATAAGGATGCCGGCCACGATTGCCAGTACCATTGCCAGAGAGTTCCGCAACGGACCACTATCGCCCAACCAACTTCTTGAACGACCTTGACTCCGCGGCGACCTTCCCCTTCCTGATGACCCATCTCCTGTCGGGCTGCCGCCTTATGGCGTCCTTAGCTGAAACAGCGTCGATTATCACGATGTCCGCCCTCTTCCCTGGCTCCATCCCGTAGTCTTTCGCCCCGAGCGTCCGCGCCGCGTTGTACGTCATCATCTTGAACACCGTCTCTATCTCGCCAGGCATGGTCAGCTGCGCGGCGTGGGCCGTGATGTTGGCGACCTCGAGCATGTCCGCCTTCCCGAACGGGTAGAAGGCATCGTTGACGCAGTCCTGGCCGAAGCTCACGTTGACCCCGGCGTCCAGCAGCTCCTTCACACGGGTGATGCCGCGCCTGATGGGCTGCTTGTCCTCGCGGCCCTGGATGACGAGGTTTGTGACCGGGTTTGTAATCATGTTTATCTTCGCCTGCCTCACTAGGCCGATTACCCTCTTGGCGTAGTTGTCCGGGTATGCAGCAAGGGCGCACGTGTGGCCCGCCGTGACCCGCCCGTAGTATCCCTCGTCGATGGTCTTTCTCGCCAGGTACTCCAGCGAGCGCGAGCGGGGGTCGTCTGTCTCGTCCACGTGCATGTCAATGTCGGCGTTGAACTGCTTGGCGACCTCGAAGCAGATGTCTATGTGGGGCTTGGCCTTCGAGTAGGGCCTCTCGTGGTGGGGCATCCCGCCGACGAGGTCAGCACCCATCTCCATTGCCTTGTACATGAGGTCCTCGGTCCCTGGGTCGCGCAGGATTCCCTCCTGGGGGAAGGCGGCGACCTGGATGTCCATCAGGCGGCTGAACTTCTTCTTGACCGCCAGCAGCCCCTTCAGGGGCTTGAGCCCTGCGATGGTGTCGATGTCGGCGTGGGTCCTCATCCTGGTGGTCCCGTTCATCAGGGCCTGCTGGATGACCCCGCCGGCGCGCCTGACGACATCCGCCTCGTTGTACTTCCTCTTCCTGTCCCAGATGATCTCGATGGCCTCCTGGAGCGTTCCGGAGACGTTCGGCCTGATCTCGTCGCCGATCATGCACTTGTCAAGGTGGATGTGCGGGTCGATGAACGCCGGCGCCGCGAGCATCCCCCCGGCGTCGACTACTTTATCCGCGCTGCCCCCGATGCCCCTCGCCAATTTTGCCATCTTCCCGTCGTCGACCCCGATGTCCCAGAGGCCCTTCCGCCCCCAGACGCGCGCGCCCTTAACTAGGATGTCCATCTACTTTCCCTCCCTGCCACAGGGCCAGCCCCGTGACCTCGTCCTTCCCCCTTTCCATCTTCGGGCCGTGCAGCTCCTGAAGGTGGACCTCCGCCGCGAACACTGTCGCCTCCAGAAGATGTCCCGACTTTGTGCCGCCGCGGTCGTCCCCGATGACGGCATGGGCGTGCGAGAATGGCCCGCCGTTGTGGATCGAGACGTTGCCGACGCAGCTGGTTATCTCGCAGGGGCCCTGGATGTCGATGACAGAGTACTCCTTCTTCTTCTGGTCGTAGTATGCTAGCTTGCAATTCTTCAGCGCACCTATGGCCGTGAAAGTGGCCGCGCTGATCTTCTCCCTCCTCGCGAAATCGGTGATCTCCTTGAGCACGTCCGACCCGTGGCCCAGCCTCATCATGAAAACTCTCCCAGCTTTAAACTCACTCACCCGCATCCCTTAATCTTTTAGTTAGGGATTTAAGACGATTGCGCTGAAGTTTTTTGAGGATGGAAGTTTGGACAAGTTCATGAAGGCGGCGATGGAGGAGGCGAGGCAGGGCTTGGTCGAGGGGGGAATCCCGATAGGCTCGGTCCTTGTGAAAGGCGGGAAGATAATCGGCCGCGGCCACAACAGGCGCGTCCAGAAAAACAGCCAGGTTTTTCACGCTGAGATAGACTGCCTGGAGAACGCCGGGCGGATCAGGGACTTCAGCGGCACCGTCCTCTACTCGACGCTGATGCCGTGCTACCTGTGCGCCGGGGCGGTGGTCCAGTTCGGGATAAAGAAGGTGGTCGTGGGGGAGAACTTCCACTACCGCGGGAAGGGGACGCTGAAGATAATGAAGGAGCACGGGGTGGAGGTCGTCATAATGAACGAGGAGGAGTGCGTCAGGATGATGCACGATTTCGTCGAGAAGAACCAGGAGCTCTGGGCTGAGGACACGGGGCAGATTTGAATACAAGTTCAAGTGTTTTTGCGCTTCACCCCGCCGACGATATTTTTCATCCTTTATAAACCCCGGCCACCCAAAGCTCTGCCGGGAATGCTGTGAGATCGAAACGAAAGGTTTATCTGCTTTGTGGGACAAAAAGTGGGATGGGTGAAGAAGTGGGAGAAACCACGGTCGATGACAAGTGGAGGATAACAATCCCGCCGGACGTCCGGGAGGGCATCCAAAGGGGCCAGGCCTTGATCATCCAGAGCGAGGACTCA
>JBFLWG010000080.1:0-2833 GCA_040757795.1 Hadarchaeota archaeon (SeqCode)
TGGCCGACGACCCCGAGGACCTGCCGTTCATCAAAGTCAGGTTCGAGAGGCTGTCCGACGACGGCATGAGCTGGCCGCAGGTCGGCGAGGACAGCGCCGCGCCCTACAGCTTGAGCTGGAACGCGCCCTCCCCGACGCCGCGCCATGTGAGGGCCGAGGCCGACGACGGGATCGAGAGCTCGTGGCATGTGGCGCACATCGAGAATGTTTTAACGATTGGAGGAGGAAGTGGAACGGAGGTGGAACAGTGAGGAAGGACTTGATTGTAGGTCTGGTTGCTGCAATCGTGGTGGGTGTTATAGGGGGATACATTTTACTCGGCGTGCCGCGCGGGTCGTCTAGGCTCCCGTTTGAGAATGAGCGATTAACACTTTCAAACGCTCCCGCGCTTAACCAGACAGCTACCTTGACCTTTACTTCCACTCCTGCGTGGACATATTTAGGGTATACCGGAACCGGACCAGGAATTATTCGTGTCGTGCTTGAGAATGGTCTTGACTGGGCAGATGATAACATTTTGGAAAATTGGAATTTAATTGAAAACACGATTTCTATGGATAATAACATGCGACTTAAATATGCTCTTAACACTATACAAAATACTCCCCCTCGAATTACTGGAGCCATGAAGGGTGCAATTGTAACTTTGGTAGAGAATGTACCATTAAAGTTTGATGGAGTTATAAAATCAGTTAAAACTGGGCGGTGGAACATCGAAGCAGCAGTAGCTGGTCCAGGAATTGTTTCTCCCGGCAAAGTCGCAATCAACGTCTCCGTCTCCGAGAACTCCGCGCAGGTGTATGATGGCTACTACTGGCCAGGGACAGAAAACGCGCAGCATGAAGTGCCTGCTTCTCCTCGTTTGCCAATAGATGTTTCCTTGGCGTTCATAACACGACCATCATTTGATAATGCTGGCTTATTGAGATGCACAGTTGAAGCGGCAGAGAATGTGGAGAATGTCGTGGCCAAAGTTGACTTGCCAGAGGGGCTGGCCCTCGTGAGCGGAGATACGTCATGGCGTGGAAATCTATTGGGCGGGTCCGCAGTTACATTCGATGTGAGGGTAAAGATTGCCAAGCAAGGTTATTGGGAGGCGAAAGCAGATGTTTCGGACAACCAGTTTAGGAACTACGACATCATCTACCTTCAGATATCCGAGAATGGTGTGGTGGTGAGCAAGGTGCCGCCGTTGATCGGGACTGAAACAAAGTCGGAGATATCATCAATTGGGAGCCAATACTTATCGTTCAAACTTCCATCTGAAAATTCACTTACCGTTCGCGGACAGCTTGACTACCTCAATGAAGTCGGGATTCGCAGGCCAAGGCAGGGGGCGACGGTCAAGATTTATGATGTTTATAGCTCAATTTTTGGTCCCAAAGAACGAGAGCTGGGTAGCGTCCAAACCGACGACCGCGGTTTCTTCACATTTGTCACGCATGAAGTTGACCCTGTATGGGAGGAGCCGGGTCTTGACATTCGGGTAAAGGTGTTCGTGGAAAACGATGCTGTCAAGGTTGAACGACCGGGAGGAGGGACGTATGCAGCCTATATTCAGAGCCCTGACCCAGATGGAATAACTTTTTGGAACAGAGATGGAGTACTTGACGTTGGCTCCGGGTGGTTGCCTTTTTCAGGGCATGAGGGGGCGTGGCGTATCTTCGCCCGCATAAATGAAGCGCGGAATTACCTGAAAGACGGCCCGGCAAAATATGTGGTGCCAAAAGTGACGGTTTACTGGCCAGCCGGGAGCAGCCAATACTCTCCAGCCGGAAGATACATTGACATAACGCAGGCAGGCGACAATTTGCCGGATCAAATTAGGCACGAGTACGGGCACTTCGTGATGAATCAAGTTTACGATTGGTTCCCGCCAAACCCTCTACCAGCGGACCATTCAATGTGGACGGCTTATGCTAGCAAAAGTGGAGTCTGGGCCGAGGGCTGGGCGACATTTTTCGCGTTGGCGGTTGAAGATGATGGCATTTGGATTGGAAACAATATAGAAAACCAGCATTTGGCAGATGGGTTCCCTACTGGAGATGCAGTAGAAGGCCGCGTTGCCGGAGCACTTTATGACATTTATGATGTGAACGTTGACAGATTTTGGAGAGATATACCAAACTACGACCACATCTCAGCCGGGTTTGAGCCCATATGGACTGTTTTCAAAAGTGGGAAATTTAACACGTTCGCCGACTTCTGGAACGCCTTCAAGAGCATGTACGGCACCGACGCCTCGCGCGTCCACCTCGCCAAGATGGCCCTCTTCCAGAACACCATCGACTACAACTCCAAGCCCAGCACCCGCCTCACCGTCTCGGGCGTGAATCCCATCACGCTTTCTGCGTCCGTGGCCGACGACCCCGAGGACCTGCCGTTCATCAAAGTCAGGTTCGAGAGGCTCTCCGACGACGGCATGAGCTGGCCGCAGGTCGGCGAGGACAGCGCCGCGCCCTACAGCTTGAGCTGGAACGCGCCGTCCCCGACGCCGCGCCATGTGAGGGCCGAGGCCGACGACGGGATGGAGGTTTCATATCACGACGCGAGAATCTACGACTTCTCGACGGGCGCAGGAATCGACAGGCGGGCCTGGCAGTGGGGAGGGATGCAGAGCCCGTTCAACCTCGGCAGCCCCGCCACCGTCAACCCGGATGACAACCAGTACGGGAAGATCGCCAGCTCAGACGGCGACTGGTGGGAGACGGGCGCCGCTCCCGCCTACAGCTACGACACGCAGATGTACAGGTTCAGGCTTCAGGAGCCGTTGATTGGCATAGACAGGATCGATGGCTTCTGGGAGGGCTTCGGGGAGGGGGTGCTGAAATAC
>JBFLWG010000081.1:0-2446 GCA_040757795.1 Hadarchaeota archaeon (SeqCode)
GGAGATCGTGTCCCGCTCGTGGTCAACCTCGACCACCCTCCATGTCTCACCCTTGCAGATGAACGTCGCCCCCGGCTCGATGTACGACGCCACGAACTCCTCGTCAAGGGTTGCGACTGGTTTCCCCGAGGCGATGTCCCTGGTGGTGTATCGCTTGGAGTCAGGGATCATTGAGAGGTTGGAGAAGTAGTACTCTATGCCTGCTTTTCTGGGTTTGAACCTCCCGTCCCTCTCAAACAAGATCCCCTCGGACTTCAGCTGCTCGATGACTGAATCCACGTCATCAGGCTGAAGCTCCCTGAACGGGTGGGCTTTCCTCAGAACCGCCGCCGCCTCTTCCGCAGTCGCGCCGCCCCTCTCCATACAAATTCCCACAAGCTGGTGCGCCATCACGTCAAGGGCAAGCTCGTGAACGTTGCCCTCCTCGAACTCCCCGGCCATCGCCCTCCTCGCAATCACCGCCGCCTCTGCGATGTCGTCCGGGGACGTAGCCACTATCAGACCCTTCGAGAGCTGGCCCACCCTGTGGCCGGAGCGCCCGACCCTTTGGACAAGGCGGACGACCTGCCGCGGGGACATGTACTGCAGGACCAGGTCAACGGCGCCGATGTCGATCCCGAGCTCCATGGAAGATGTGCAGATCAGCCCCTTGACCTTGCCTTCCCTGAACCTTTGCTCTGCCTCGATCCTGACATCCCTCGCCAGAGAGCCGTGGTGAACCCCGAGCGGCAGGCCGCCCTCCAACAGCCTGAGCCTGGACCCCAGCATCTCGGCAGTTTCCCGCGTGTTAACAAAAATCAGGGTTCTCTCGTGCTCCATCACAAGGTCCCTGAGCCGCCTGAGCCTAGCGACCAAAGTCGGGTCGGAGTATATCTTCTCGGAAAGCTCCGCGTCCTTGAGAGAAGGCATGGGGCTCTCGACCCCCACCTTCAGCACTTTTTCCACAGTGACGTCCGAGACCTCAATCTGCCTTCCGGCGCCGGAAAGGAAGGCCGCAATTTTTCCGGCCGAGCCAACCGTCGCCGACAGCCCGACCCTCTGGAACTCTCCCGCGAGCCCAACAAGCCTCTCAAGGCCGACCGTCAGCTGCGTGCCGCGCTTGTCTTCCGCCAGCTCGTGGATTTCGTCCACGACCACCCACCTGACGCGCCTTAGATGCTCCTTCATCACCTTCCCCGGCAGGATTGCCTGAAGGGTCTCGGGGGTTGTTATCAGCATGTCGGGCGGGTGCGCAGCCTGCTTCTGCCTCTCACGGGCGGGGGTGTCTCCGTGCCTGACAGAGATGCTGATTCCGAGCTTCCTTCCCCAGCCCTCGAGACGGTTCAGCATGTCGCGGTTCAGGGCCCTGAGAGGGGCGATGTAGATTATCTTTATCCCGCCTCGGTTCCCCTCCGAAAGGAAAAGGCTGAAGATGGGAAGCATGGCGGCCTCTGTCTTTCCAGTGCCGGTCGGCGCTATCAGCAGGAGGTTCTTACCTGAGGTTATTGCTGGGATTGCCATTTCCTGCGGCGCCGTGGGGCTGATTATCCCGAAACCTGCGAGGGCGTCCCGCACTGTCCCTGCCAACAGATTGAACACTGTCATCAAAACCACATATCTTCTTATTCTCTTTACAGTAGTTATTTTTGATTTCGTGAAGGGGTTTGAAAGCGAGATAAAACTGCCCGATGGGATGAGGGCCGGGCTGCAGCGCCCCATGGGACGGCTCTTCGGCAGCGTTCGGGAGGCGCTCGATTACATCGGGGCGAGGCCGCCGCGCCTGATCACTGTGGGCGACCGGGTGACAGCTGACTTTGTTCTCGCGGGGGCCAAGCCCGACCTCGCCATAGTTGACATGAAAGTGATGAGGGCCGAAGCCTCCGGCAGGATAAAAGAAGCGATTGAATCTTTCAAGGCAAAAACCGTCCGAGTGAAAAGTCCTGCGGCGAGTATAACCCCAAAGCTTGCGGAAGCCATCGAAGCGGCCGAACACCCGACGAAAATAATCGTGGATGGGGAAGAGGACCTAGCAGCGCTGCCGGCCGTGATCTCTGCGCCTGTGGGTTCAGCGGTGGTTTACGGGCAGCCGAAGGAGGGGGTCGTCGTGATCAAGGTTACGTGGGAGAAGAAGCGGGAGTTTCTGGCAATAGTCAAGAAAATGAAGGCAGGGGGCAGTTAGGTGCTGGTTTTTATTGCCCCGGAAATAAGAAGAGGGGGTTGAATGAAGGTCGAAATCCTGTCAAAAGTGGACAACCCGCTGCTGAAAAGGGTTGAGCTTAGGTTCACGGTCGACCACTCAGGGTCGCCGACGCCGAAGAGGCTTGAGGTCAGGGGCGAGCTCGCGTCTCAACTTGGGGTCCCGGAAGACGCTGTTGCAATAGACAATATATCAAGCCTCCACGGGCAGCAGACGGCATCGGGCACTGCCAGAGCATACGGCTCTAAGGAAGACATGGAGGCGGTTGAG
>JBFLWG010000082.1:0-2339 GCA_040757795.1 Hadarchaeota archaeon (SeqCode)
CCCGACGTTTGTCATGACTTCTCCATAAAGGCGGCGAGTTTCAGATGTGTAGATGTCCTCTATAGTGTTCAAAGACTGGGTGTGGCCTGATGAGAAAGTCTGCCCGACGATCGCTACGACCATGCATAGTATGAGGGCGCCAGCCGCGGCTAGGGGCATGAATCCCCGCTCTTTCATCGTGACCACAGCTCCAGCGTCAACTTTATGAAGGGGTCAGCTTCCAGCCCTGGCAAATCAAGGCCGAGCGCGTTTTCTGCCAGAGAAACCAACCTTTCGGAAGATGCAGGAAGCGGGATGTTGGTGGTTTCCAGCCAAAACTGGCGCCCCCATCCATCTAGGTTTTCAACTGTAGTTTCAAAACTTAGCCGCGCCACACCAAGGTCGATCGGCGCAGTGCGGGCAGACAGGCGGTATCCAAAGCGTCCGCAGATGATTTCATCAAGAGCCGATTTCAAGAAAAGCCTGAGCTTTTCGTCCATGTCTGCACTCAGGTTCAGGATGGTGATGTTTTCTCCGGAAAATTCAGCCTTCATGTTGAGGAGGGCGTCCTCCACCAGGAGATCTGTCACGGTCTTGTACCGGAGATTTTTCACAGCAGAGCTCAAGGAGGATGGTAAGTCCAACCCCAGAACACCCAGGTTGTACCTGAAGCCGCCAAGCTGGCCCGCCGTGATGTTTTTCAGGGAAAGCAGCAGGCTTTGGGAGTAGCTGGCCGCGTATCTGGTACTTCCCGAGGCTGGGTCGAAAGGCGCTTGGAAGAGGAAAGCCGCCGCTGCAGAGACGATGATGGAGAACGACAGCATGTCAGAGATGGAGCCTGACCCCCTCACAGTTTCCACACCCCCACAACCAGCTCGCAAGGCATGGCGGAGCCGTCCCCCATGTCCAGGGCGGCAGGAAGGCCGACGGTTGTCGAGTGTTCCGGCATCTGGCCGTAGCTGAAAATCGCCGCGCCCTCCAGGCTCCTGACCTCCACGCTCAGGTTCAGCTGCCGGGAGCGTGCGAAGTTGTCCAGCCTTCC
This sequence comes from Hadarchaeota archaeon (SeqCode), assembly GCA_040757795.1. Classification (GTDB taxonomy): domain Archaea; phylum Hadarchaeota; class Hadarchaeia; order Hadarchaeales; family Hadarchaeaceae; genus DYTO01. The sequence continues at coordinate 1,022 of JBFLWG010000082.1, forward strand.
GCGAGACGGCTCAAGCAGCCCGGGATAGGGGCCTGCAAGCACCTGGTCCCTGAGCTGCTCAGCGACCCCGATTGTCGACGAGAATTCTTCCATTGATTTTAGCATCTCGTCTCGAGCGCCCCACGCATGAATCAGCGAAATGATGAAGAATGAAAAGAGCAGCGTGACCATCAGGGCGGAGAATACATCTTCGCTTATGGTGAGCGGCATTCACAGCAACTCCAGCAGCATTTCCCCGTTTTTTATAACACGGATCCGGGCCGGATTCATGTGGGTCGCCGAGAAGTCCCCGCCATTGACAGGGCAGTTGACGGTCATCGCGCCGGATGTTCGTCCCTCCGCGGACTCCACGGTCAGGTTCAAAAGCTGAGTCTTCCCCGACCAGCTTCCTGATGCGAGGACGCGGAAGTCGGAGGAAATTGATGGCAGGCCCCGGATGAGATTGACCTCCCCTGGGAGGGAGTCAACCGTTTCAATTGAATGGAAAATCGCCCGCGCCACGCTCCCAAGATCCTGTCTCTCCCCCTGCATTTGGACTGTTGAACCAAAAGAGATGGCGAGCCCCACCAGGGCGAGGGACACCATAGCCCGCGTCATCTTCCCTGCCAAGAACTCAGCCATCCCGCGTTCGTCCAACCTAGACCCTCCTCACCCCGATGAACAATCCGGAAGGGCCGCGCTTCAACTCCATGATGTAAGAGCCGGTTGCAAGCTCACGTGCCGAAATAGGAAGCGGCATAGCCTCGGCCTTGAGCTTCTGGTTTTCAAGCGACAGCTCCGCTATAGTCCCATTTACCAGCACCTTGGCTCGTCCCACATCTAGGTCCACGGCCCTTGTCCCTCCCACTCCTCCTGCCCCCAGCAGCGCCGCCTCTTCCACGAGGTTCTGGAAACCCTGGACTGCCAGCTGCCTCTCGCTTGACCGCTCGAACTGGTCCAGGCTGGCAATCCCCAGGGAAAGCGCGGCCGCCCCCATGGCCACGCTGAGCAGCAGCACGGCAGGAAGGGACTCCACCCCCCGAGCGTCCCGCCGCATATCGTCACTATCCTACCGCCGCTTGCCCTTCCCATGGGATGTAGCCGTGTCTAGTCACCTGCACGGTCACAATCGTCACGTCGGCATCGCTGGCCGGGATGGTGAATGTGTACTGATTGGTGTTGGTCCCTAGAGTTTGCCCGTCAGCACCACCCGGATATTTCACCAAGATTGTCGTCTGGTAAAGAGCGTCCCCGCTCGCGGCGTCGTAGGTCTTGACGGTCAGGCGGTTGCTGGAAACAGCGAACCTCACGTCCATGTCCTTGAGGACCGTCCTCTCGG
>JBFLWG010000083.1:0-2229 GCA_040757795.1 Hadarchaeota archaeon (SeqCode)
AACAAAATCGCGGTGGAGTGATGAAAAACTACGGCGAAATATCGGAAAAGTTCCGGAAGTTCTTCCAGCTCCCGACCAGCCTTGTGGCCGTGAAGATCTCGGACCGGAAGCTGGACGGGCCAAGCGCCGGCCGGCCTTCCCTCTTCTGCGAATTCGTGCGCGGGGCTGCCCACAAAGGAGAGCAGGTATCAATATCAGAGACAGACCTCCAGAACTTCACTGCGCGCGTAATCCTCGGCTTCACGGAGCCCAAGTATGTCGACCTCTACCCCAGAATCAAACCCGCGACGACGAAATCTGTTCTTGTGTCCCCTCTTGAGAAGGTCAGCCAGGCGCCAGATGTCGTGATAGTGATAACAGACCCGGCACGCATGATGGAGGTGCTGCAGGTTCTCCACAGGGCCACCCGGAAGAGGCTGGAAGCAAGCATGACCTGCGAGGCCTCGGCGATAGCTGGGGAGGCCACGGCCATTCCTTACATGGAGAAGAAACCCAACCTGACCCTACTGTGCGGCGGCGCGAGAACCATCGCTGGCTACCACGAGAACGAGATGGCGATGGGGATTCCCCACGACGCCTTCATCAAGCTCTCCGAGCAGCTGGTGGAGCCGACGCTCGCCACCGCCCTCTGCGGCTGCCTGATGGACGACATCCCGCGCCACCTGAAGGAGGCTTTCATCCAGCTGGGGTTCGACAAAGGCACCGACCATTTCTACGGGGAGTTTCTGGGAAAAGTCTTCCGCATCTACCTGAACAAGGAGGAGCGGGGCTTCACCCTCCTGACGGTCCACTACCCGCTGAAGTTCAAGTCTGAGAAAGAGGCCAATGAGGCGGCCGCCCGCGCGAAGCGGCTTCTGTTGGCGGTGGGGGGGGAGGCCACCGTCATGCCGCGCGAGAACTGGCTCGACATGATATTGACCTTCGAGTTCGGGGAGGGGTTGGAAAAAATAGCGACGAACATGGACAAGTTCAGCGCCGCTGTGAAGAAGATACTGCTGGACTTCTCGGGCGCCATAAACAAAATAACGGGTTGAAAATGAAGCGCGTCCTCTTCGTTTGCGTGGGAAATTCCTTCAGAAGCCAGATCGCCGAGGCTTTTTTCAACAGCATGGCGAAGAACGCGAGGGCGAGCAGCGCTGGGACCAGGAATGCCGACAAGGTCAGCTCAACAGCGATTATGCTGATGAAAGAGGTCGGGATAGACATGAGTGGCGCCAAGCCGAAGCTGCTGACGCCGGAGATGTTGGATGAAGCTGACATCGTGATAAGCATGGGCTGCCAAGTTGGGGAACTCTGCCCAGGAGTGCTGGCCGACGAGGACTGGGGGCTTGATGATCCCTTGGGAAAACCTGTTGAAAAGGCAAGGGAAATCAGGGACGCAATCAAGGAAAAAGTGGAACGGCTGGCGGCCAAGCTCTCGCTGGAGTAGCCAAGGCCGCTCCAATTCAGGCCATGCTTCAACTTCTAACAGCAGCAGCCGGCATGATGGTGCGCCCCGGCCCCCTTGACATATTTCTCCGGGTTCTTGTCAAACTGGCTCTTGCATGCCGGGGAGCAGAAGCAGTAGGTGTTGCCGCCGTGGCTGGACGTCAGCTTCGTCTTTTCGTCCACTGTCATGCCGCACACGGGATCTTTTGCCATGCGTCTCACCTCCTCAAACTTTCAACTTTAGCCTCCTCAAAAGGGCTGAGTTGCCCACGACGCTCAGCGAGCTCATGGCCATGGCTGCTGCAGCTATTATGGGCGTCAGGAGGGCAAGCGCCGCGACAGGGACGGCGACTATGTTGTAGATGAACGCCCAGAACAGGTTCTGCTTGATCTTGCCCATGACCTTCCTACTCAGCTTAATCCCAGCAACCACGTCCCTGAGGTCGTCCTTTATGAGGATGATCCCTCCAGTCTCCTTGGCCACGTCAGAGCCGCTTCCTATCGCGATGCCGAGGTTGGCCTGCGCCAGCGCCGGAGCGTCGTTTATGCCATCACCCACCATCGCGACTACCTTGCCCTCCGACTGAATCTTCTTTATGACATCTGCCTTCTCGCCTGGCAAAACTTCAGCAATGACATTTTCAATCCCGGCCTGTTTCGCTATGGCCTTCGCTGTTCGCTCGTTGTCCCCGGTCAGCATCACCACATCTATTTTCATCTCCTTGAGTTTTTTGACCGCCTCTGCAGAACTTTCTTTGATTGTGTCGGCCGCCGCGACTATCCCCACCACATTTTCGTCCA
>JBFLWG010000084.1:0-2106 GCA_040757795.1 Hadarchaeota archaeon (SeqCode)
GCAACAAGACCACCAGCAGGTGCAACAAGACCACCCAAAGTAACACCCGCAAGACTGGCTAACCCCAAACCGCCCATGAGCTTTAAAAAAGACCGCCGGGTCAATTCCTTTCGGGTTTCCTCCTTGGCAAACAGATCTTCAGACATTTAATCAACCCCTCTCCTTAAATCTTAAAACCCAATGGGTGAAAGTTGAATTTCAAAGAAACCCTTATGTATTATGGCTTTGAGTTTTTTTTTGAATTGTTGACGTAGAATCTAGGTACCTTCATCTTCCTTGTCCGTTTACCGATCATGAGAAACCTCCTCATTTCTTAACTCCGCAACCGACGCATTCATACCTCACGGAACGGAACGCTATCACCCCCTGCGAAAAAATGGAGATAACATCTATATACCACCTGGCGGCCCTTAACCATTTTTCGGCAAAAGATAACTTATTCCTTTAGAAAAGAATGTCGAAACCTAAAAGAATTTCGGCAAAAAGAAAAAGCCCCCGGAGGGGGGCTTAAGTCAGAAGCGACGCGATGTTACTAGAATTGTTCTCGGATCGGGGCGGTCGTCGTCGTTGACGGTGGCGCGTCTTCGTTCGATTGGTAACGGTGGCCGGCATCCTGATCGCGACATACCACTTTCCTCACGCAGTTTTTTGAGTCCTTCGATCAGACGCGACAACTCTTCAGGATTAAACATTCTTCTTTGTCAGCGGTTCAACGACTTCCTCATATGCCTTCATGGCCACAAACGTAACTAGAATGCTGTTAAGTATCCACATCAAAACCAGCGTGGCCAAGGCCGTTACCGTTGCGCCAGGGACGAGCATTCCCTGGTTGAGGTACACGATAGCTACTACGACTAGGGCCGTAATCCAGGCCGCCAGCTTCGCGCCGCGACCTGCAAGTTCAAAACCCCACTTGAGAAAGCTTACCACCAGGATCACCGCGGCCGCCATCCCGGCCAGGTTGTAGAGATACTCCAGAGTAATTAGTTCACTCGGCATGGTTTTCACTCCTCCCAAAATTTCTTGACTGCCTCAACGCCGGTCAGATAGGCCATGTTATCTATCAGCGCCCCGGCGTACTTCAGGGTCGGGACGCCGATCATTCGACCGGCCAAGTCGAAACAAGCCCCGCCGCTGTTGCCCGGGTTAATTGCCGCGTCCACCTGCGCAAACTGCCCCCGGTCGTCGTGGCTGACGATCCCGAAGGTGGCCGAATCCTTCAGTGCCAGAGGCGCACCCAGAACGATGCAGAACTCGCCGTGTCGCGCCTCCTGCTCAGCCAGCTTGACCGGCTTCATCCCGGCGGCGGGAATCTGGATCAGGGCCAGGTCCAGAGTAGACCCCTGGTCAAACATCCCGGCGCTGTCGCGCAGGAACTGAGCCTCGAACTCCTGCCCGCTGTGCCAGTTGACGACCAATTTTTTGTGATTGCCCACCACGTGTTTGTTGGTTAGAATCACGCCGTTGTCGTTGATGAAACTGCCGCTCCCGCTCGTCATGCCGCCGTCCTGCTTGTGGTTGGTGATGAGTACCACCGACCGCTTCCAGGCGGCCACCAGGTCAACAATGGTGTCATGGTGCAGGTTCCGCGCATGGTAGCGCAGCAGGATATAGACCAGCTGCTCCCGCGTCAGTGGCTCCTTGGGCCGGAAGGTGCCGTCCGGGTAGCCAGCCACCAGTCCCAGCTCGGCGGCCTGCTCGATCAGGTGTGGATACCACGCTTGGTGCAAGTCTGTAAACATGCCTTTTTCTCCCTTCTGGATTCCCAAATATTTTGCTACCCCGTCCGCCAGCGCCGTTCCCATGTCTCGCAGGAAGTATGGGTCTTTTAGCCGCTTCGCGTCGTCCGGGTAGTCGGAGCAACAGACAAGCGTCTCTATGGCCGTCGATGCCCGTACGGGCGAGTTCCTGCGTTACAGTATCTATGAGGGAAGCAAGATTGACTATTTCCAGACTCCCGCGGTGAAGTTCAGTGAGGCCCAGGCCCGCACGATAGCGGAGGCACTGATGCGCCAACTTCATCCCGAGAAAGCAAAACAGGTAACCTTCAAGAATACCAGGCGCGAGCTTGGTCCCTGGGCGGAGCAGGGAGAGCCGCTGCCCCGG
>JBFLWG010000085.1:0-2105 GCA_040757795.1 Hadarchaeota archaeon (SeqCode)
GAACTTTTGCGGACATTGCCTCTTTTACCGAAACTATTTTTTTCATTTCCACCAATCGTGAATATTGCGGCACTATTTAATATATTCGCGTGGTTGAACTTTTTGGGGATTGATTGGGAGTTGACGACTGGAAAATCGCCGCGGCCGAGGCTGCGGCCGGGCTTGTGCGCGACGGGACTGTCGTGGGGCTGGGCTCTGGGAGCACAGTGGCCGAGGTGGTCAGGGCCATCGCTAGGCTCAAGCCGGAAGCGACATTCGTGCCGGCTTCTTCATCTACCGAAAGGCTGGCGAGGCGGCTGGGGCTGAAGCTAGACTCGCTGAACAACCATGACGAGCTGGACTTGGCGATTGACGGTGCCGACGAGGTGGACGCAGACTTCAACATGATAAAAGGCCACGGAGGGGCACATACTCGGGAAAAACTGGTGGCGGCTGCTGCCAAGCGACTTGTAATCACTGTAGATTCAACCAAGCTGGTTCGGAGGCTTGGCGAACGTTCGCCAGTGCCTGTGGAGGTTTTGCCATTTGCTGTTGGTTATGCCGAAAGAGAACTCTCGACGCTTGGCGGGCGCCCCAGGCTGCGGGCTGTGGCCGGACAAAAGTCGTTTGTCACTGACAACGGGAATTACATTCTTGACGTGAAGTTCCACAGGATTTCAGACCCGGAGGATCTTGAGCTGGAGATAAACAAAATTTTTGGCGTGGTGGAAAACGGGATTTTTGTTGGGATGGCCGACGAGGTGCTGGTCGGGCACAAAGGTGGCTGCGAGAAGCTGAAGTCGAAACTGGATTTTCTAAAATTTGTGAGAGGTAAAGCTTAAAGTTGTAATTTGAGTTCTTAATTTGCCGGGGTGGCCCAGTTGGTTAGGGCGCCAGAGTCACCAATGTTGTGACGGCGAAACTCATAGTCTAACCACAGGCCGTGAGTGCTGACTTACTGGATGATGGGAAATCTGGAGACCGCGGGTTCGAATCCCGCCCCCGGCACTACTTTCTCGGCAGAATTTTCCACATGATCGGGATGGAGACCAGCCCCACAAAAGAAAAAATCAAAAAGGTTGAAGCAGGGCCGAAAGCGTCCGCGACCGGGCCGCCAATCCCTGAAAAGACCCCCCAGCCCACCATTGCCACCGCGTTGAAGATGCCCATCATAAGGCCTGGGCTGCCCTCCCCTGATTTTGATATCATGCAGACCACCGCCGGGTAAACCAGCGCCTCTGAAATGGAAAGGAAGACCACGAAAGCGGCGATAGCGAAATATCCCGTTGCCAGCGAGATGCCCGCTAGGGCTGCCGAACCTACAAGCATCCCTAAAAGGATGATCGGCCTGTGCCCGACCCTGTCCGATATTTTACCAAACGGGGAGAAAAGCGGCGCCCGGACCACTGTGTATATCGTGATCAAAGTGCTTACCAAAAACTCCTGCATGCCAAGCGATTTCGTCGCGTAAACAGGGAGTAGTGTGAACAACAGCGCCACGAACCCGACATATATCACCGTTGGCATGAACGCGGGGAGGATTGACTTCAGGTTGACTTTCCTCTTGATCCTGACTGGCTTCGGGAAGGAGGCGGTAGCGACAATCGCCGTGGCCGCCAAAGCAATGAAGCCGCTTATGAGGAAGGCCCACCTTACGCCGACTGAGGAGTAAAGCAGTCCCCCGACAATTGGACCTATCCCAATCCCAGATGCCCAGAATGTAGCATATGAACCCATCGCCGCCCCCCTTGTCTCGGCTGAAGAGCTGTCGGCCGCCGCGCTCTGCGTGTTCACCCACACCGGGGCCTCAGCAGCCCCCTGCGCCAGCCTCAGCACCAATATGAACAAGACAGAACCTGACATCGGGTACAGGAAGATGATGCAGGCGGTCACGAAGAATCCCAGCACTATGGACAATTTTCTCCCGTTCTTATCCCCCATTTTTCCCACGGGCACGGAAAGGGCGGCGTTGAAAACCACGTATGCCAGGCCCACCATGCCTATTTCGGTGTAACTTGCTCCGAGATCTATCGCCATGTAGAGCGGGAGGACGATTGCCAGTATCCCGATTGAGAGGGAGATCACGAATGTTGAGACGAGCAGGCGCCGCATATTCGAGAATATGT
>JBFLWG010000086.1:0-2013 GCA_040757795.1 Hadarchaeota archaeon (SeqCode)
CTAAATAACTTCGGCTAAAAAATAACACAGTTCCAACTATTACCCCCCATATAACAAAGATAACGGAAGACAATACCGGTGCCAAAACCAATGCCGAAGACATGTTCATGTTAAATGAAAGTTGCATCAATACCAGCTATGTGTAAAAAATCGATGGTTTTTGTCCCGAGCCGCAGTCAACACTTGAGCGCTTTCTTATCTGCGGGCGTGAGTATCACGTCTCTCATGTGAACGGTGGCCCCGTTCTTTTCTAGGAAGTCGACCACTTTCTTGCAATCGTTCTTTTTGACTATGAACACCGACCTCACGAGCTTGACGTGGGGAACGATGCTCATCAGCCCAGCTCTTGTGTATCTGTACTCGCCGCCGCAGGAGTGATCCAGGTAACCAAGAAACGCCTTCCTGAACCTGTTCCGTTGGGCCGGCGTCGGCCTGGATCCAAGCGTGTAGCAGACAATCTTTCCGATCATCAACCAGAACTTTCAACGCAAGGTTTAAATAGTTTACGGTTCTATATAACCGTAATGAGGAAACGGAAACGCTACCCGCGGGACGAGCCCCTCTACAACCTGATCCAGGAGAACGAGGTCATGCTGTTCTTCCGCTACCTGCCGCTCGCGGCGTGGTGGGTGGCAGGGGACAAGAGCCTCTGGACGGGCATGGGGAGGCCTCCCAAGAATCTCTACGACATCATCGTGTGCCTCGCGGTCCGCAAGTACTTCAACTTCTCGCTGCGCAGGGGGATGGGTCTCCTGAGGCTGTTCAGGGCTCTCGGCGTGATCGACGCCAAGATACCGTGTTTCAAGACGCTCGACAACTACCAGCGCGACAGGAGAATTGAGCCGTATCTAGACGAACTCGTGAAGCTGGTCACCGACCCCTTGAAGTGCATCGAGCACTTCTTTGCCACCGACACTACTGGCACGGCCACGACTTGCTATTCTTCATGGTTCGACATCCGGACGAGGAAAGAGGGAAATAAGCGGGACCACATCATGGCGCACGTGACGGTCGGGACTAGGTTGAAGGCCGCCGTGGCGCTCGATGCCAGGACGGACCGCGGAGCCCACAACGAGGTCCTGAGAGAACACATCAAGGAGGTCGCGAAGAGCTTCGAGGTCAGGGAGTGGAGCGCCGATCGGGCCTACCTCTCCAGGGATAACTGCAATGCCGTCGCCGCGGTCGGCGCGGAGCCTTGGATCAAATTGAAGTCGAACACGACTGCAAAAACGAAGGGCTCACCGCCTTGGAGGCGGATGGTGCAGGAGTTCCGGCGTAACCCCGAAGTCGCCGAGCGGAAGTACCACAGGAGATCCGCGGTGGAGTCGGCGATATCGGCGAAGAAGAGAAAGTTTGGTAGCTTCGTGCGAGCGAGGGAGGACGCTTCAAAGGAAAACGAGGAAACGCTTAGTTGGCTTGGGTACAACTTCAGCGTTCTGTGCAGAGGCGTCCACGAGTTTGGACTCAAACCGGGGTTTGCGAGCTAACGATGTAACGCTTAAAAGTCCGAAGACTTTTTACACATAGCTTTCAGTGGGAGAAAGCATAAAGATATCAAGAAGGTCGTTCTCTGTTGGGCTTGTGACTTGAGACCAACTCGTCCCGTTCCAGTGGATAATCGTTCCAGAAGCTCCGACTGCCCATCCTTCATTCTGAGAGAGCATATATACACTCCTGAGCGTGTTTCCTGTCGGGCTCGGAATCTGCGACCAGCTCGTCTTATCCCAACGTAAAATTGTTCCATACCACCCAACAGCCCAACCTTCGGCAGGGGAAAGCATATAAAACGAAGATGGAAAATTCTCACTTGTTATTGTAATTTGTAACCAGCTTGCCCCATCCCAGTGTAGAATTATTGCTTTCCATTTGTTGTCTTCAAATGTACTTCCAGTTGCCCATCCATCTGTTGTTGAAAGCATGTAAATATCATCAAAGCTTGTGTCCAAATTATTCTCAAAAGGATGTGAAACTCGTAGCCAGTTTGTACCATTCCATTGCAGGATTTCTCGTCCA
>JBFLWG010000087.1:0-1838 GCA_040757795.1 Hadarchaeota archaeon (SeqCode)
AGATGATGGAGAACGTCGATCATGACTACGGCCCGCAAGGTCCTGTCCCTGAACGGGATGCCGTGAGCGTCCAAAACCAGCGATATGTCCGGGAGATGCAGCAAATCCGAGGTGATCAGATCGGGGACATGATCTTGAAGAAATCCCGCGCCCGCTCCCAGTTCCAGTACAGGCCCCGGTTGCTGAGGCAGAGCCTCAACTATCCATCTGTACCAGTCTTGGTAGAGTTTTCTAAGAAAGGCCTTTTCGCGGAGGATTTGCCTGCGAACCACAGTGGCCCTTGGGTCGTCCAGATCCAGGTTCCGGGCCAAAGGATGAGCCAACACCTGCTTAAGCATTCCAAACGCTCCAGATGCGGCGTCCGGATTCACATCGGCCAACCGGCACTACTCCCCTTCCTCCGCCGAGACAGGGACCCGGCCCGAACGTATGCGAGCAGCGCGTGTTTCCAGCAACTTGGCATCCTGTATCTTTCCCAATTTCTTGCGAATGTCCGCCAGTTCTTCCAGACACTGGGCAACTTTGAGATGGTCGCCGCCCAGGTTCTTCTCAAGTAGTTCCAGCGCCCTTTGCTGAAAAGACTCAGCCTCCACAAACGCGCCGTCTGATACGCAAAGCCCCGCGGCGAGATGAAGGTTCGCTGCTCGACTGAGCCAATCACGGCTGTCTTGCCCCCCTTGGGGCGCCTCGCGGAAGCAGAAAGTCACGGCATTGACATTGCCATCGGGGTTTTCCAGCGGCAGCACGTCTTGTTCGATGGCTATTTCCGACTTGTTTCGAGCAACCAGCACGTAGCCGGGGTGGTGAGGAGCGAATCCCTCCCTGGCAAGCTCGTCAAAAAAGTCAGGCAAAAAGGCCCCTGATTTGCGATCTTTTATCAAATAAACGTCGGACAAGTGCAAGCCCACTGCCTCCGCGTAATTCCACCCCGTAAGCGTTTCCGCCAGTGAGTTCATGTGCCTTACAAGACCGTTTTCGTCGGTGACTATGACTGCGCCACCGATCACCTCCAGGGCTTTGGTAAAACACGCTGCGGTATCTTTCGATTTTCTTTCCTGCAAATGCTTGTACAGCGAGACCTCAATGGTGGTGCGCAATTCGACTTCAGAAAAGGGCTTGACCAGGTAGCCGAAAGGTTGAGCCAGCTTGGCCCTCTGTAAAGTCTTTTCGTCTGTGTGGGCAGTCAAATATACTATCGGGATGTCATATCGGTCGTGAATTCTCGTGGCAGCCTCTACACCGTCCATTTCCCCCGCCAGTTTGATGTCCATGAGCACCAGATCCGGCTGAGCCGTTCCCGCGGTCTGTACCGCCTCTTCGCCCGAACTGACCACATCAGTGACGGTGTATCCGAGATTGTTAAGCTTTCTCTGAATTTCCATAGCGATGAGGATTTCGTCTTCGACGATCATTATTTTTTCAGCCGCCATGTGTTTCCCCCGAAGAATTCAAAAGCCGAAAATCCACTTTCACGGTTGTGCCACCGTTGGAGGACACATGGAGTCGCCCGCGCAATTGTGCCTCCGCGAGATTGGCAACCAACTGAAAGCCTAAAGACTCGTTCTTCTTGTAGTTGAAATCGGCCGGCAAACCTATGCCGTTGTCCTTTACCGACAAGACGAACCGATCCTCGGGAGCCCTTGAGAACTCTACCAGGACGCGGCCGCTGCGGCCTTCCGGGAAAGCGTGTTTCAGGCTGTTAGTAACCAGCTCGTTGATTATCAGGCCGCACGGAAAGACGGTTCCCACAGGCAGGAAAACATGATCCGCTCGCGTCTCCACAGAAACGCCGGATGCTTTGTCAAAAAAGGCTTGAAGTATATGATTTGCCAGATTGG
>JBFLWG010000088.1:0-697 GCA_040757795.1 Hadarchaeota archaeon (SeqCode)
CGCAGGATCAAGTCTTTGCTCATCAAGGGCGGCGTGGCGGAGGTTCGGGCTAATGTGCCGGACAAAGTGGGTGAGTACCTGCTCAACAACATGAGGGCTCTCCTGGTGGACCTTGAAAACCAATATTCGGCAAAAGTAACTGTGATTCTCAAGCCGAACATGCCCGAAAAAGACATATCGGTGGAAGCAATCAAGGAAGAGGTGCAGGAACAGCCACCGGCAGAGGCTCCCGCTCCCCCGGTCACTGCCCCGATGGAAGTCTCCCAGGAATCGGAAGAAAGCCAGCCCACTGATCAAGAAAAGAAGAAGTCGAAGAAGCCGGGCCGCCGCCGACGTCGAAGCAAGCGCAAGCCTCAGCAGGAGGTTGAAGGCGAGGTCATGGCAGCTGAGACGCCGGAATATTACAGTGAGGAGGAGCCCCCTCAACCAGCGGATGCCGACCAGATGTTCGTTCAGGAAGGCGAGGGATCCGAGACGCCACCGGCTACGCCCAAAGAGCTGCTGAACAATTTCCTTCAAGGTCCCGCACCTGAAGATGTGGCGTTCGAGGATCCAATGAGCCGGAAAGACCAGGAGGCCGAGGAATTGTCTCCGGAGGTTGCCTCGGTCCGTGCCGGTTCAATAAGCTATAGCTCGGGGCCTGGCGTGGAAGGGTCGGACAAGTCCACGGCTGCCGAGTCTGAAGCCCCTGACCAGT
>JBFLWG010000088.1:707-1797 GCA_040757795.1 Hadarchaeota archaeon (SeqCode)
TAGGAAATTCCAATCGGAAGACCAGAGTTCGGGGGAAGTGTCGCCGGGCGGGCCCGACGCCGAGCAACGGACCGATCAGGATGCGCCCTCGGAAAAAGACTCTCCCAAAAAGGAGGTTCCGGTGCGCAAGTTCCTGCTTCAGAATTTTCTCCCGTTTTCCTGATCCGGCAAGCCGCATTCGTTCGGGAGCATGCTTGGATCCAGGAGAAAAAACTGCTAATTTACAATTATAACCTTTTACCAACAATGGCTGATTCCGAAAGGAGCGTGAAGCTATGGCTAAAGAAAAAGGTCTGGTGCACGTAGTGGGGACGGGAACCATAGGCGAGCCCCTGATAGGATTGCTCTCTTCTTTCAAGGATCAGGCCGGCTTTTCCGAGGTAACCTTTCACAAGCGCTCGCCAATACCCAGAGACGTGCCCAAGATCAAGGCTCTGGTCGCCAGGGGGGCTAAGCTTGTTGTTGACGAAGACCGCATCGCGGATTTCGAGTCCCTTGGTCTGAAGCCTGTCATGATTCACGAAGAAGCGCTGGCCAAGGCCGATGTGGTCGTGGACTGCACTCCTTCGGGGGTCGGCATATCGAACAAGAACGAGTTTTACGAGAAATACTTGCCCACCACCAAGGGGTTCATTGCTCAAGGCAGCGAGTTCGGTTTTGGAAAGATGTACGCCCGCGGCATCAACGACGACGCGCTGGAGATAGGAAACGATCGGTTCATTCAGGTTGTCAGCTGCAACACGCACAATCTTTGCGCGCTGATAAACACCGTGGCTCTGGCGGATGGGGACGACAACCTGGAGGAAGCGCGGTTCCTGTGCATCAGGAGGGCCAACGACATTAGTCAGGTGAAAGGCTTTGTCCCTTCGCCGGAGGTGGGCAAACACGGTGACCCCGTGTTCGGCACCCACCATGCCAGAGACGCTTATCATCTGTTCAGGACTAAAGGCCTGGAGCTTAACCTCTGGTCTTCAGCTCTAAAGCTGAACACGCAATACATGCACTGCATATATTTTACTCTGAAGCTCAAGCGAGCGGTGACCAAAGACGAAGTCATCAACAGGTTCAAGGCGGACTCGCGGATTTCCTT
>JBFLWG010000089.1:0-1757 GCA_040757795.1 Hadarchaeota archaeon (SeqCode)
GCTCGGGGAACTCATCCAGCATGATGCGGGAACCCATTACATAAAAGCGATAAAAAGTCAGGTCAAGGCCGGCCGAGAGCTGAAAGTCGTGGTGGACTGTTCGAACGGCGCCGCGTCCCCAATTACCCCCATGATCATTCGGGAGCTTGGCTGCAAGGTCGTGACATTGAACTCCCACTTTGACGGCCACTTCCCAGGCCGACCATCCGAGCCGCAGCCGTGGAACCTCGGGGACCTCATGAGCGTGGTAAAGGAGGTGGGGGCCGACCTCGGGCTGGCCCACGATGGCGACGCCGACAGGGTGGCGGCAGTTGACGAGCGCGGGAAGTTCGTGAAGCACGACGCTTTGATAGCGCTTTTCGCGGAGCTTGCCGTAAAAAGAAATCACGGCGGCACCGTTGTCACCAGCGTCAACACCTCCGTGGCAATAAATGAAGTCGTGGCAAGGGCCGGTGGCAGGACTGTCAGGACCGGACTCGGGTGCTTCACCGAGGTGATGCTCGAGCACAAGGCATGCTTCGCGGGGGAGCCGGGGAAGCTTGTGTTCATGGAGTTCGGGCCATGGGCGGACGGCGTCCTGTCAGCAGCGAAGCTGGTAGAAATTATTTCATCAGACGGCCGGAAGTTCTCTGAAATCTTGGCCGACAGGGTGCCGGACTACCCGATGTTTCATCAGGACTTCCACTGCCCCGACGAGAAGAAAAGAGAGTTCATGCAGGGGATGCGGGATTACATAACGCAGAACGTCGGCGAGGTGAAAGATGTTTTGGATGTTGACGGACTGAGGATGAACCGCGAGAACGGGAGCTGGGTCCTTGTGAGGGTGTCAGGGACGGAGCCGAAGGCTAGGCTCGTCGTCGAGGGCCGCGACATCGAGGAGCTTGAGCGGCTCAAGCGGATAGGGCTGGAAGGAGTGCGCAAGTTTTTGAAGTAGGTGGACTAAAACATCCCGATTCAAGCGTGGGGTTTTAAAGCGGGCAGTTGAATGTGTTATGGAGATGAAAAAATGGTGAAGGCATACAGCTTGATTTCTGCAGAGCCCGGGAAGACCACAGAAGTGTTCAAGAGGCTCAAGGCCCTGGAAGGCGTGAAGTCTGCCGAGGCCGTGGCGGGCCCCTACGACATCGTGGCGCGGATAGAGGTGGACTCGCTGGAGAAGCTGACCAAGGCGGTATTCGGCGACATCCGCGGCATCCCAGGGGTCACGAACACCACAACATTGATTGTGGTTGAATTGTGATTAGCCTGAAAGTGGTAGGCCTAGTCGGGCTGCAGGGCTCGGGGAAGACGGAAGTGGTCAAAGCCCTTGCGGAGTTTGATGCCCCCAGTGTCAGAATGGGGGATGTGGTTTGGAACGAGCTCAAGCGCCGGGGCATGAAGATAAACGAAAAGAACGTGGCGGAGGTAGCGAATGAGTTCAGGGCGCAGGACGGCATGGGTGCGATAGCCAAACGCTGCATCCCGCTGATTGAGGAAAAAGGCAAAGGCAAGCGGGCAGTCATTGTCGACGGTATCCGGGGAATTGCGGAGGTGGACGAGTTCCGGAAGGTGTTTGGGAAAGATTTCAGCCTGATTGCTGTTTGGGCGTCGGAGGACACAAGGCATTCCAGGATAGCTTCCAGGGTCAGGGAGGACGATGCGAGGGGGATTGAGAACTTCAGGGCGAAGGACAGGCGGGAACTGAGTTGGGGCCTTGGCGAGGCCATGGCGCTCGCCGCCACCAAGTTAGTCAACGAGGGGCCCCTAACAGATATAAG
>JBFLWG010000090.1:0-1744 GCA_040757795.1 Hadarchaeota archaeon (SeqCode)
TTTGGCATATGTCCAAGACCTTTTCGTCCGCGTCGAGGATGAGTATGCGGCTGGTAGTGCCGCCGGCCTCCTCCGGCCCGGCCATTCCGACTCTGGGGTCCGAAATGTGGGCCATGATGTGCGCCATTCCGTCCGCCATCTTTTCAAGCGAAGCGAGCTTCTTGACTCTGGCCACCTGTTCTCTGGCCTGGTTGAGTTCGCCGGTCTGTTCGGCAACTTTGGACGCCAGTTGGCTGCCCCATTCTTCCAGGCGGTTTTGAGATTCGGCCAGGTTGCGTATCATGAGGTTGAAGGTTGCGGCGAGTTCTCCTACTTCATCCCGCGCAATGACAGGCACCTCGTGGCTGAGATCGCCTTCGGCCGCCCTCCTGGCGGCGTGCAGCATTTGCTCCAGCGGTCTGTTGATCCACTTGACCAGGACGTATGAGATGGTCCCCATGAGGAGGACTCCAAGCAAGGCAACGAGAATGAAAGTAGCTACGAGACGGTCAATCACCGAGGTGATGGGCTGTTCCAAGGTGGCCACTTGTCTGGCACCTATGATTTTCCCGTCAGCCGCGTGGATAGGCTCCGCGGCCGAGAGATACTTCTCGCCAAGCTGAGTTTCCTCGGTTACTTCAGCCTTTCCCTTGTCGATTACACCGTCACGGATCTGGTCTCCTGCCTTGAAGCCGACCAGCGGCAGTCCCTTATCGCCCTTGAGCGTGCTGCTGATGGCCTGATCCCCCTGATATATGGTGACGAACCCAATGTCTCTTGCGCCGTGCTTTTGTCCCCCAAAAAGCCGTTCAGAAATGCGATCGACAATAAGGTTGTTGTTATTGAGAAGAATGCCGCCATAAAGCACTGCGACAACCTTGTTCCCAATGACAAGCGGTCGAGCTGCCTCAAGCACCATCCCTTTTGGTTCGCGCGAATCTTTAAGACGAGCCGCCAGTGCAGGATTCTCCGCGATAAGCCGGTCGTCCGACGCAAGGGTGAAGCCTGACGAATGCTTCCCTGCCAAAGCCGCAGAAATTAGGGGATCGGCAGAAACGTCCTCGCCTCGGCTCTTGGGGACAAATGCCCTGGCAACTACGCGGCCCTTGTCATCGGTGATCGACAGGTAATCCAGGTCGTTCTCGACTGAAATCAATGCGAGACGATTGCGGATGCCCTCGGAGTCGCCTTTTTCCAGGTACTCTCTGAGCTTTTCCGAGCCTGCTGTGAGGCGCATCTTAAGGTCCAGATTTTCCTGGGAATTCTCCAGAATATGTCTCGCCGTAGCCAGATCGCTCTTCAAGCGCACCTTGGCGCTGTCGATAATCGTCTCTCGCGCGAAGCGGGTCCCGATAAAACTGGTTACCAGCCCCACCAGG
Source organism: Hadarchaeota archaeon (SeqCode) (assembly GCA_040757795.1). Taxonomy (GTDB): domain Archaea; phylum Hadarchaeota; class Hadarchaeia; order Hadarchaeales; family Hadarchaeaceae; genus DYTO01. The sequence continues at coordinate 1,359 of JBFLWG010000090.1, forward strand.
ACCACGACTCCCAGGAACCCTCCCAACACCTTCTTCATTAGAGAGAAGTCCTGGGCCCAGCCCGTAAAATCCTCCCAACTTCTCCACGGCACTCGCTTGACCTTACCCGGGCTCATGTTGGTTCACCTTCTATTTGCGCTTTTGGAGTATCTCAGTTTCGAATATCCTTCGAGCGTCTTCAATAGAACCTATGTGAAATATCTGGTCGTCAATGAGCATGTTTGCGCCATCCGTACATTGATCCATGCAGAAAGTGCCTTTCAGCTCTATTTGACTTTCCAGTCCTGCCTCTTTTATAGCTTCCTTGAAATAGTTGATTATTTCATGGGACCCCTTGAGATGGCACGCGCTGCCCACGCACACGGTGATCACTCGCATACAGTGAG
>JBFLWG010000091.1:0-1664 GCA_040757795.1 Hadarchaeota archaeon (SeqCode)
CTGATGGTCAAGTTCGACAGGGCCGCGGTGCAGGCGCTGCTTGCTCCGGGCAACGTGACACTGACGGTCACTGGGGAAGTCGGAAGCGCGGTCTTCGAGGGAAGCGACACGATTAGAGTGATTTAGCGACGGTCAAAATTTAGGAGGGAAAACGCACGTGACCCTCCTTTTCTATTTTTATTGTTTTATGCAGGCTCAAATTTGAACCCGAAAATCTCCTTCCCCTTCATCATCCTGAGCTTGCCCCACACAGGCCTCAGCTTCATGCCGACCATTGGATTGTCTGAGGCTATCTGGCCGAGCGCCCTTGCCCCGCCCGGGAACTCCACCACCCCGAGAATCAGCGGCGGCATCTCAATCCCCTCGGGGACGGCGTAAAGCTTCGTGTATGTGATCAGCTTGGCTTCCTTCCCCAGCTCCACCTCCTCGAACTCTGTCGCCTTGCATTTCAGGCAGCGGTCGTGCTTCGGGTACATCACTCGCCCGCACGACTTGCACTTGAAGCCGAGGAACTTCTCCATATCACCAACCCCTCTCCAATATGTGGATGACAGTGTTGTTGCCGAAGCCGCCGAAGTTGCAGGCGAGCGCTCGCTTCGCGTCCTTGACCTGCCGCTCCGCGCACTCGCCGCGCAGCTGCCAGACCAGCTCGACTATCTGCGCCATCCCGGTCGCGCCGACCGCGTGCCCTCTCGCCTTCAGGCCCCCGGAAGTGTTGATCGGGATTTCTCCGTTGAGTTCCGTCAAGCCCTTTTCCACAGCGAGGTGCCCCTTCCCCTTCTCGAAAAACCCGATGTCCTCGCTTTCCACGATCTCCAATATCTCGAAAGCGTCGTGAAGCTCCGCCACGTCTATACTGTCCGGAGTAGCCCCCGCCATCTTGAAGGCTTTCTTCGCCGCCACCTGCACCGACTTCAGCACGGCAGGGTCTTCCCTCTCATGGAGGGCTTGGACATCAGTGGCGTGGCCGAAGCCAGATATTCTTACAGGCTTCTTCGTGAATTTTTCCGCCATCTCGAGCGGGCAAACCACCGCCGCCGCCGAGCCGTCGCTGATGGGGCATACATAATAAAGCCTGAGCGGGTCGGCGATGACTCCAGAGCTCATCGCCCCTTCGACAGTGCATGCACGCTGGATGTGCGCGTATGGGTTTTTGAGCGCGTTCGAGTGGTTTTTCACGGCGACCATGGCCAGATGTCGCTCAGTCAGCCCATAGCGCTCCATGTATAGACGCGTCAGCATCCCGCCCATCGCTGGCAGGGTCACACCATGAATGTATTCGGCAGTTGGGTGGGTCATTGTGGAAACAAGGTCTGTCACAATGTCTGTGTCTGCAGTCGTCATTTTTTCTCCACCCGCCACCAAGACAAGGTCGCAAATCCCTGAAGCCACTGCCATGAAAGCGTTCTTCAGGGCTGAGCCGCTTGAGGCCGGACCGTTCTCCACCCTCTCCGCGGCCGCCGGAACCAGATTGATCCTGTCCACAAGAGAGCTTGCGACGGCCGTCTGATGGACGGTCTCGCCCGCCATCATGTTGGCGACGTAAACAGCGTCGAAATCCTCTTTTTCGACTCCGGCATCCTTGATTGCGCGCAGGGACGCCTCGGAGAGAATGTCCATCAAATCCCCGGGGCTGCGCCCGAACTTCGTCATGCCCGCGCCTA
>JBFLWG010000092.1:0-1644 GCA_040757795.1 Hadarchaeota archaeon (SeqCode)
AAATTCGTCGTCGGCCCCCACATTTCCAGACACTCCCATCGAAATTCTATAATCCTGAGATCGACGGCAGGCCGGCCCGAAGACCAGCACAAGAAGAAGGAGAATAAGAGCAGCCAAGCGGCTCACGAAAATTCGGGGCTCACCTTTAAAAAACAAGGCTATTTTTGACATCTCCCTCCTCCCAATAATAACAATTCCAAAAAAGGGAAAAACGTTGCCTTTGAAGGGTGAATTCTTCGGGATAAGGGGATAAATATTGATGATAAGAGATTCGTTTTTTTGTGGCGCCAGTTAAATGAGCGCCCAAGCACCAATTTCGCCTCACCCCATCGTGGGCGATGATAAATCGGCGCGTCGTCGGATGTCAAATTGAGTTGAAACAAGTCGAAAGGGGCCAGCCAGCCGAGGACAAACTCAAACCGACTTGAAGTCACCTAGAGTTCTTCTTCGGAGGAAGGAGAAAATCACGAAAAATTCTCACGGCCGGTCTCGGCGGCCATCAAGAGCTCTTAATAAGCGACCTCGGGCGGGCTGGCCTCTCGGCCACAAGGGCTAGCTTCAGGTGATTGATGTTCCGCCGACTGCTGGGATCATCGGCTCGTCAGGGAGGGGGGCGCTTCACCCTCCGCCACAATTCTTGTTACCTCTCTTCTTGTGTAAAGAAGATATTGCTTTCCTTCCTCTATGAACTCGACTTTAACATGTGACTGGCATGGCATGCTCCCACACCCACTTTTAAAGGCGGCTTCGCGTGACTGATAGTTCAGAATTTGCCCGGCTGGGCGGCCTGCTTCGCAGCTGTGTCCGCTTTTTCGACCACCAAAATGCGCACCGGCCGCACCGCGAGCGCCAACTCGAGCCCCAGGGTGTCGCGGATTTCCTTCATCAGAACTTCCTTGTCGGTGGGGTCGTAAGATAGTTCCCAATCGTAGCGCGCCATCAACCCGCTTTCATCCACCACAGGCTTGTGCAAAAAATTGGTGAGTGCCTCCACGAGTCGGGTGATTGGTTGCTTTTTCCCGACGATTTTCCCCCGCATGAAATAGAAGGTCTCCTCCCCGGCCTCTGATTCGCGGAGACTGGCTTTGACGCTGCCCGGGCCTCGCAGCACATAGACCTCTTTGTCTTGCGTTTCCCAGCGGGTCTTCAGGCCGAACGCTGCCGTCAACGCGCTCCGAAAAAACGGGAGCAGCGCGGATTCGCGGCCGCGAGGCACCACCACAGTGACGCGGTATGTCTGATCGGGGAGCGGAGTGCGGCAGTCCACGTGAAAATAGTCGGTTTCAAAAGCAGCTTGGATCAGGTTCGCAAGGCGCGCACCGTCAGCCGCAAATCGGTTGCTTCCAGGACGGTAGACATGCCCTCCCGCAGCCATCTGAACGGGCTTGAGGATGAATTGGAACTCGGGTGCGATGCCATCCCGCCAGTCAATCTCCTCGAGGTCCCAATCTAGATTGGGGACTCCCATCGGCCGAACGGAGATTCCTGCCGCTTTGCCTGAAAGGACCTTTTCTATCGCATCTGCCGTCATGTACTCGGGCGTCGTCATCGCGGCTATCTTCCCCGTAGCATCCACGATGACGGTGTGAGGCCGCGCGGGAACGCCAAAGGCAGCAAACATGGACCCGTCCAGATCCAGCGCCA